>WGAE01000158.1 GCA_015489185.1 Campylobacterales bacterium | reverse complement strand
TTTATGATCGAGGTGACAGAAACAGTGCTTTTGACGGGGATAGTATTCGTATTGACATGATGTGCCATATTGACACATTTGCATTTTTCTGATAAACTCGTATAAAAGTTAAGGAGTTTTATATGCTGGCTTCACAACCCAGAATCACCGCAAGAGTAGATGAAGAGACAAAAACATTGTTGATGGAAGCTGCCAGATTAAGTGGAAATTCGAGTATTAATTCATTTGTTGTCAGTGCAGCTGTAGAAAAGGCGAAGAAAATTATCAGTGAAGAGAAGTTTCTCAGACTTAGTACTGATGATAGCAAACTTTTTTGGGAGGCATTGGACAAGGAGGAAGAAAATCCACGTTTGAAAAAGGCATATCGCAAGTATGCGGATCGTTAAACTTAACCCGGGATTTCATAACAGAAATGCATTTGATTGCGGATCGGAGCCTTTGAATAGATATTTGAAATACTATGCCAATCAGCATTCCAAAAAAGATATCACCAGAACGTATGTACTGACAGATGAAAAAGAGTTGTCAAAAATTTTAGGGTTCTATACGATTACAATGAGTTATGTTAAACTGTCAGATGAAAAAATTTTGCCGGTAGCACTTATTGGCAGGTTAGGTGTCGATAAAGCGCATCAAAAACAAGGATATGGAGAGTATCTGTTAGTTGATGCTTTGTTAAAACTGTTACAAGCGAGTGAAATTGTCGGGTTTACACATATTGTGGTTGATGCAAAAGATGGTGTAGGGCAATTTTATGAAAAATTTGGTTTTGTACCGTTCCAGGATGAAAAAAACAAGTTGTTTATAACGGTCAAAACTGTAAGAAACTCTTTTCAATAATTTTCAACTTCTTCTTAAATATTGATACTACATCTGCACTAAACGATAAAAAGCTATAATATTTTCAACCTTTTTGCAGGAGCGGTGTATGGTCTCTTTGTACGGTAGTGATCCGGAGCAGAAGCGGCGTGAGATTAAGGCGTATTTTAATGCAACCTATGATCAGTATGAAACGTTGTTTGATTATATGGCTGACGATGCGGCGTTTTACGCGCGTCCGGAGAAGCTGCGGCATCCGCTGATTTTTTACTTCGGGCATACGGCGGTTTTTTTTGTCAATAAGCTGGTGATCGCCAAAGTGATCGACAAGCGGATTGATTCGAAGCAGGAGTCGATTTTTGCGGTCGGTGTGGATGAGATGAGTTGGGATGATCTGGATGAGAAAAATTATGACTGGCCCGGTGTGGCGGAGACGAGGGCGTATCGCGACAAGGTGCGGGAATTGGTCAATGGGTTGATCGATACCTTGCCGCTTTCACTGCCGATCACCTGGGAGTCGCCGTGGTGGGCGATTTTGATGGGGATCGAACATGAGCGCATTCATCTGGAGACCTCTTCGGTACTGATGCGTCAGCTTCCGATAGAGATGGTACGTAAAGAGGGGGCGTGGCAGGTGTGCGAAGAGAGCGGCGATGCACCCGAAAACGTGTTAGTACCCGTACCCGGAGGAAAGGTGCGTATCGGCAAACGCAAAGAGGATGATTATTACGGATGGGATAACGAGTATGGGCTTCATGAAGCGGATATTCCCGATTTTTTTGCATCTAAATATCTGGTTAGCAACGGTGAGTTTTTACGTTTTGTCGAGGATGGAGGATACCAAAACGATCTTTTCTGGGAAGAGGAAGGCGCGGCGTGGAAAGCCTACACAAAAGCAGAGCATCCGACTTTCTGGATACGCACCGAAACGGGGTATATGCAGCGCCACTTCAACAAAATCGTTCCTTTGCCGCTGAATCATCCCGTCGATGTGAACTATCATGAAGCCAAAGCGTTTTGTAACTGGCTTTCGCAGAAAGAGGGGCGTCTGCTGCGGTTGCCGACGGAGGATGAGTGGTATCGGCTGGCGGATGTTGCGGGGATCGGTGAAGTGTACGATGATAAAAAGGCAAATATCAATCTGGCGCATTTTATTTCGTCGGTACCGGTCGATCGGTTTCGTCACGGGGCGTTTTACGATGTCGTCGGCAATGTCTGGCAGTGGACCGAAACACCGATCTATCCGTTCGACGGGTTTGCGGTGCATCCGTGGTACGACGACTTTTCGACACCGACCTTCGATGGCAGGCACAATCTGATCAAAGGCGGCTCGTTCATCTCGACCGGAAACGAAACACTCAAGAGTTCGCGTTACGCGTTTCGCAGACACTTTTTTCAGCACGCCGGATTTCGGTACGTCGAAAGCGGATACAAGGAGCAGATCGAAGCCAATGTGTACGAGAGCGATACGCAGATTGTCCAGTATGCGGAGTTTGGCTGGGGTGAAAAGTGTTTCGGGATAGAGAATTATCCTGCCGCCTGTGCCGGATATGCGCTGGAGTTCATGAAGCGAAAACCGAAGCGTCGCGCGCTGGATGTGGGGTGTGCGATCGGGCGCAGTACGTTTGAGCTGGCGCGCGGGTTTGACGAAGTGACGGGGCTCGATTTCACGGCGCGTTTTATCGCCCTGGCGACGCGGATGAAAGAGGAGGGGAAAATCGGCTATGCCTTTCCCGTCGAGGGTGAACTGGTGGACTACAAGCAGGTTTCGCTCAAGGATTTCGGACTTGAAAAAGAGGCGCAAAAGGTACAGTTCTGGCAGGCGGATGCGTGTAACCTCAAACCCCATTTTAGCGGCTACGATCTGATTTTTGCGGGCAATCTGATCGACCGGCTCTACGATCCTGAGAAATTTCTCTCCGATCTTCATGAACGTCTGAACGAGGGCGGGTTGTTGATTCTCACTTCGCCCTATACCTGGCTGGAGGAGTTTACGCCCAAAGAGAAGTGGCTGGGCGGTTTCAAAAAGGACGGGGAGGATTTCACGACGCTGGACGGTTTGAAAGAGGTGCTCGGGGTGCATTTTGATCTGATCCATACGCGTGATATTCCGTTTGTCCTCAAAGAGACGGCGCGTAAACATCAGCATACCATTGCTCAGATGACCGTATGGGAAAAGCGTTCATGAAGTTTGATTTTGACCGAATCGTCTCGCGGGAGGGGACATACAGCGAAAAGTACGAAGCGCGACTGGAGAAGTTTGGCAGAGAAGATGTGTTGCCGCTTTGGGTGGCGGATATGGACTTGCCCACTGCGCCCGCGATTCAAAAGGCGCTTCTGGAGCGGATGGAACACCCTATCTACGGTTATACGGCATATTATGAAGGGTATTTTGACGCGATTACCGGCTGGATGCGAAAAGAGCACGGCTGGGAAGTGGAACAAGCGTGGGT
>WGAE01000157.1 GCA_015489185.1 Campylobacterales bacterium | reverse complement strand
GGTTATCACAAAGTGTCAGCGGGAGATAAAGAGGAGGAAACAGGTGTTCATGCTACGTATTGTTTTAGCTTTGATCCTGTTTGTCGGTATCGTTTCCGACGCACGGATGATCACTCCCGACGCATTGCCGAAAAGGTATGTGCTGATTCAGACAGGGGCGTTTAAAAAAGAGCAGAGCGTACGTGAAAATATCGAAAAACTCTCCGCCTTTACGTTGCTTCGCATCGATGAAAACGGGTTGACACGCATCTTTGTCGTTACGACACCCGGGCATCGACGTGCGATACTCAAACGTGTCAGAAAGATCATTCCCGACGCTTTTGTACGTTCCCGTTTTATCGCGCGAACAAAGCCTCATGAAACGATGCAAAAGCCTTCCGTAGACGGCGCAAAACCAACATTTAAAGAAGATATTTCCAAAGAACTTCCACTCGATTCCAAAGCGATTTTGCAAACGCGAAAAAAGTTTTTCTAAGCCCCTTTTCACTCTCTTTCTTAAGCCTCTTCCAAGCTCAAAAAACTAGTTTGGTGCTTTACCGTTACTAAAGTAATCTTTTTGTAAAATCGAATACATTTTATACAAGGATTTATGCATATGGCTATTACGGTATATTACGACAAAGATTGTAATCTGGATCTTATCAAAAGCAAAAAAGTCGCGATGATCGGCTTCGGAAGCCAGGGGCACGCGCATGCGGAAAATCTGCGCGACAGCGGGGTCGATGTCATCGTCGGTCTCAAAGAGGGCGGCAGCTCCTGGAAAAAAGCGGCTGCAAAAGATTTTGACGTCATGAGCGTGGCGGAAGCGACGAAGCAGGCCGATGTGATCATGATCCTGTTGCCGGATGAGATTCAGGCGAGTGTTTTCAAAAACGAAATCGCTCCAAATCTCAATAAAGGCGATACTATTGCTTTTGGACACGGGTTTAATATTCACTACGGTCAGATTATCCCGCCTGAGGGAGTCGACTGTATTATGGTCGCGCCCAAAGCTCCGGGACATACCGTACGCAGTGAGTTTGTCAAAGGCGGGGGTATTCCGGATCTGATCGCGATTGCACAGGATGCAAGCGGTAATGCGCTGGAACTGGCAAAGAGCTATGCCAGTGCGATCGGCGGCGGACGTACGGGTATTATCCATACGACTTTCAAAGATGAAACCGAAACCGACCTCTTCGGTGAACAGGCGGTACTTTGCGGCGGTGTCACCGCGCTGGTACAGGCAGGTTTCGAGACGCTGACGGAAGCAGGTTACGCGCCGGAGATGGCCTATTTTGAGTGCCTTCATGAACTTAAACTGATCGTCGATCTGATGTATGAGGGCGGTATTGCCAATATGCGCTACTCCATCTCCAACACGGCGGAGTACGGGGATTATGTCAGCGGACCGCGTGTCATCAACGACGAGAGTAAAAAGGCGATGAAAGAGATTCTAAAAGAGATCCAAAACGGTAAATTTGCCAAAGATTTCGTACTCGAAGGACAGGCCGGTTATCCGAGAATGATCGCGGAGCGCAACAATATGAAAGACTCGCTGATCGAAAAAACCGGTGCGAAGCTGCGTGAAATGATGCCCTGGATTACGGCTAACAAGATCATCGACCAGGAAAAAAACTAAATCATATAAGAGGGAAGTGGAATGGGAGAAGTCATCACGGTCACATCGGGTAAAGGCGGCGTAGGGAAGTCCACACTTTCCGCAAATCTTTCCGTAGGTCTGGCGCATGCCGGTAAAAAAGTCGTCGCGGTCGATTTCGATATCGGGCTTCGTAATCTCGATATGATTCTGGGGCTTGAAAATCGTATCGTCTACGACGTGATCGATGTGATGGAAGGCAGATGCAACCTCTCCCAGGCGCTCATTCATGACAAACGCGCTCAGAATCTCTACTTTTTACCGGCATCGCAGACCAGTGACAAAAATGTCCTGGATCGTGATAAGGTTGCCAAACTGCTTGATGATCTCAAAAAAGAGTTTGATATCATCATCCTCGATTCGCCTGCGGGGATCGAGAGCGGTTTTGAACACTCGATCTTCATGGCGGATCGCGCACTCATCGTCTCCACACCCGACGTCTCCGCGGTCAGAGATGCCGACAGGGTGATCGGGATTATCGATGCGAAGAGTGAGAAAGCGAAAGCCGGTGAAGAGGTACAAAAGCATGTCATCATCAACCGCATCAAATCGGGCATGGTCGACAAAGGGCAGATGCTCAGCGTTGAAGATGTCCTGAGTATTCTCGCGCTGCCATTGATCGGTATTATCCCCGAAGATGAGAATATCATCACTTCGACAAACGAAGGTGAACCGATCTACTACAACGAAAAAGCACCTGCCGCAAAAGCGTATCGTAATATTGCCAGAAGGGTACTGGGTGAAGAGGTACCGTTTATGGATATTACCGAGAAGAAAGGTTTCCTCAAAAGGTTGTTCGGATGACACTGTTCGAGAGAATTTTCGGAGGCAAAAAGAAGGGATCGGCATCTAAAGCGAAGGATCGTCTGACGATCATGCTCGCACATGAACGTGCCGATTGTGCGGTTCCCTATCTGGACGATCTGAAAATGGATCTGCTGGAAGTGATCAAAAAGTATACGCAGGTCAAAGATATCAGCATCAAGACCGAAAACAACCAAAATATCGATATGCTGGAAATAGAGATACAACTCGACAACAAATAACCGTCGGATGAGGTCGCTCTATTTCAAGATCGTATTGATCATACTTTTTGTACTCGGGTTGTTTTTGTTGTTGATGCGTGCCTGGTTCGAAATGACGACACCTTACCAAAGCACCTCTGTTATGCGGCAAGCGTCACAAAATATTGCCGAAGCAAAGGCTCCATCCTCTCCCCGTGAAAAATTCGAAAGCATCACCGTCAGACAGATCGGTCAGGTGTTGAAAGAACATAACGAAACGCTGGATCGACAATACCAGAGCGTCGCTTCCGAAATTCTTGATTTTATGCACGCCAAACGCCTTGCCAAAAAAGAGGCAGAAGCAAACCGTACACAATTAGCGCACAAGCCGTTTGTCTCCCACTGTCCGACACCG
>WGAE01000156.1 GCA_015489185.1 Campylobacterales bacterium | reverse complement strand
ATTTTATATTTTCAATGTCACAAAATTAAGGCGCTGTTAAAAAAATTTGTCCAAATTGATCGCTCCATCAATCCGGCGGACGATACTCCTTTTCCCGTTTGCGTTTGGCTTCAAGCCGTTTTTTCTCCATCAGCGCCGCATCGTTGAGATCCTCTTCGTTATCGAAATGGACATTGTCCAAAAAGCGTTTGGGATCATCAAACTGTCCCGTCTTAAGTCCCCACAACAACGCGCCAAGCCCAAGCGCTCCCAAAAAAGTGGAGATACCCAGCATCAGTGTCAAAATATGACTATCCATCTTTCAATCCTTTCATGTACGTTTAAATACCCGCTTGATCCGCACGGCGTTCGCCACGACCAGCAGCGAACTCAACGACATCGAGAGCGCCGCCACCAGCGGAATGACATACCCCGCCGCAGCAAGCGGTACGGTCAGTGCGTTATATGTCAAAGAGAGTAGGAGATTTTGTTTGATATTGCGATAAGTCGCTTTGGAGAGTCTGATCGCATCGCGCAACGAAGTGATCTTATCATCGATCAGGACCACATCGCTCACCTGCACCGAAATATCCGCACCGCTTCCCATCGCGATGGCGATATCGCTTTTGGAGAGTGCCAGTGCGTCGTTGATGCCGTCACCCGCCATGATCACAATATGCCCCGCTTCATGATATCGGTCAACAATTGCCGCTTTATCCTGCGGGAACAGCCCGCTGAAAACTTTGTCTATCCCCGTCTCAGAGGCGATCTGTTCAGCGACAGGTGCCATATCTCCCGTCAGCATCACCACTTCAAGCCCCATCTTTTTAATCTCGGCGATCGCTTCTTTCGCCCCCTCTTTGGGATTGTCCCGCAGATAGAACCACGCTTTGGGTTCACCGTTTTCGAGATAGACAAAAACCGAACGATCCTGCGGAATATCACTTTCAATCCCCATCTCTTCGAGCAGTTTCAAACCTCCCCCCGCGATCTCTCTCCCCTCATAGAGCGCACGAATCCCGCGTGCTTCGATATTTTTGATATCCGTCAATTCCACAGGTGTTATCGTCTCAAAACGTGCCTCCAGCCACGCTTTGACTCCCCGGCTTACCGGATGTTTCGAAGAGGCGACCAGCGTATACAATATCGCAGGATCGTACGAAGCCACTTCATGATACTCCACCACCACCGGTTTACCTTCAGTTACCGTACCGGTCTTATCCAGCAACAATACATCACTCTTTGCCATCGTCTCCAGAAAACTCGCCTCTTTAAAGAGAATTCCCCGTTTTGCCCCCTCACCGATTCCTACCAGTGTCGCCACCGGTGTCGCAAGCCCCAGCGCACAGGGACAGGCGATCACAATCACCGAAATCGCGACAATCAGCGCATGTTCAAAACTCCCTTTTGCAAAGTACCACCACAAAAAAGTAGCCAGCGCGATCAAAAGTATCGTCAAGGAGAAGTAACCGGAGATTTGATTGGCCAGTTTTTCGATTTTGGGCTTTTTCGTTACCGACTCTTCCAGCAACGTTACAATCGTACTAAGCATCGAATTTTCAAACGATTTAAGTGCCTTGTACCGTACGACGCTGTCCAGACAGACCGAACCGCTGACGATCGCATCGCCCGCTTTTTTCAAAACCGGACGTGACTCTCCCGTCAGACTAGACTCATCGAAACTCCCCTCTCCCGAGACAATCTCCCCGTCGATCACCACTTTATCGCCCGGGGTCACTTCGATCAGATCACCCTCCTGGACCTCTTCGACACGTTTAAGCAGTTTCTCACCGTTTTCGATGACAATCACCTCCGTCGGCAACGCCCCGGTAATCGTATCGAGCGTATCGACCGCTTTCTTCTTGCTCAGCACCTCCAGATATTTACCGATGAAGATAAAGGTGATGATCATGACGACCGAATCGAAATAGACCTCCCCTTCACCCGTCACCATCGCATAGATCGAATAGAGATACGCCAGCGAAGCACCCGTGGCAATCAGAAAATCCATATTGATATGGCGATTCTTCAGCCCGTACCACGCCCCTTTGAAATAGATCCATCCGGTATAAAAAAGGGTCGGCGTCGCGAGCACAAACTCCGCCACGTTGAGCACATTTTTGTAGTCGGCGCGCATTCCGGTAAAGTATCCCACATACTGTGCAATCGCAATCCACATAATATTCATCGTCGCAAAGACACCCACCAGAAGCCTTGCGTAGTAATCGCGTCTGGTTTTGTTGATACGCTCTTCCTGCACCTTCGCATCGTAAGGAAAAGCGTTGTATCCGATCGAGCGGATTGTCGTAATGATATCAGAGAGCTTCAAAACCTCCGGATCCCAGACCACTTTCGCCTTGTGGTTGGTAAAATTGATACTCGCTTCGATGATCCCCTCTTTTTTGTGCAACACTTTTTCATTCAGCCAGACACACGCCGAACAGTGAATCCCTTCGATAATCAGACTCACTTCGTAAAAACCCTCTTTTTCGCGTACATATTTCTTCTTAAAGCCTTCAGTATCAAAACGGGAGAGATCTTCTGTGGATGTCGCGGCGGGCTGGAGCTTCGTCTCCCCCACTTTGTCGTAGAACGTATCAAGCCCCTCCGCCTTCAACAGGTGATAAACCCCCTGACACCCCTTGCAACAAAAATAGAGTCTCTTTCCTCCCTCATCTTCCGAAATCATCACCGATTCGTCAAACTCGAGATGACAATGGTCGCACTTAATCTTCTTTTCCAACGGGTCGTAACCTTACATATTGAATTTTTTCGCAAATTATAGGGCATTTCGGTTTAGGAACCAAATTTTTCACAAACTTCTTGACATTTTAACACTTTTTTTACTACAATACGGTCACTTTTATCTCTTCTGGATTTTACAACTTGTCATCGTTCATAACATTAAACATATTGCAAAAAAAGCGAACAAACTACATCATGAAGAGAGAAAAACTTCCCCGAAATTCAAAAACGGAAGGCAAAAAAAGAAGGCACAATGGATAAATCGTCAAATACCCAAACCACACAATCATCTGCAAATCAGCCCTCAGGCGCCCAACACTCCCAAAACACACGAAACGGCAAAACCCGAACGCACGTCCCGGTCGATGGCTACACAATCGAAGAGCTGCGCACCAAACCGCTCGAAGAGTTGCTCGAGCTTGCGGATAAACTCAACGTCGAAAATCCGCACCAGCTCAAGCGCCAGGATCTGATGTTTGAGATCCTCAAGTCACAGGTGTCGCAGGGGGGCTATATCCTCTTTACCGGCATTCTTGAGATCGCTAACGACGGCTACGGCTTTCTGCGTGCACTCGATGCCAACTTCTCCAACTCTTCCAGCGACGCCTACGTCAGCGCGACACAGATTCGCAAATTTGCACTCCGTACCGGAGATATCGTCACGGGGCAGGTACGTCCGCCCAAAGATCAGGAGCGCTACTACGCACTGCTGAAAATCGAGGCGATCAACTATCTGCCGATGAAAGAGAGCAGAAACCGCCCGCTTTTCGATAACCTCACGCCGCTCCATCCGACCGAACAACTCAAACTCGAATATGACTCCCAGCGACTCACAGGACGTGTGATCGACCTCTTCTCCCCTGTCGGGAAAGGACAGCGCGGACTGATCGTCGCACCGCCCAGAACCGGTAAAACTGAACTGCTCAAAGAGCTGGCGCACGGTATCAGCCACAACCATCCCGAAGTGGAACTGCTGGTACTTCTGGTCGATGAGCGTCCCGAAGAGGTGACCGATATGCAGCGTTCGGTCAAGGGGGATGTTTACAGCTCGACATTCGATATGCCGGCGCAAAACCACGTACGTGTCGCGGAACTGGTCGTCGAACGCGCCAAAAGAATGGTCGAGATGGGTAAAGATGTCGTGATTCTGCTCGACTCGATCACCCGTCTGGCACGCGCTTACAACACCGTCACCCCATCCAGCGGAAAGGTACTCAGCGGCGGTGTCGACGCCAACGCCCTGCATAAACCCAAACGTTTCTTCGGTGCCGCAAGAAATATCGAAGAGGGGGGAAGCCTGACCATCATCTCCACCGCGCTGATCGAAACCGGAAGCCGCATGGATGAAGTGATCTTCGAAGAGTTCAAAGGAACCGGAAACAGTGAAACGGTTCTCAACCGCTCAATCGCGGAGCGCCGTATCTACCCGGCAATCGATATTCTCAAATCGGGTACCCGAAAAGAGGAGCTGTTGTTACGTCCCGATGTGCTGCAAAAAGTGTGGGCACTCCGCTCGGCGATGAGTCAGATGGAAGATATCGAAGCGCTCAAATTCCTTTACGCCAAAATGCAGAAAACCAAAAACAACGAAGAGTTTCTCTCGATCATGAACGAAGGCGCCTGAGGAGACGATGCGTGCGGGAGTCTTTGACAGCGGTGTCGGCGGGCTGACGGTTCTTAAAAGCATTAAAGAGCATCGCCTCTTTTCCGATATCGTCTACTTCGGCGATACCGCTCGTGTCCCCTACGGCGTCAAAGATAAAAATACAATTATCCGCTATTCGCTCGAAGCGCTCGAATTTTTCAAAAACTTCGACATCGACATCCTGATCGCCGCATGCAACTCCGTCAGCGCCTACGCGATTGAGGAACTGCGCCACAACGCCCCTTTTCGCGTCTCCGGCGTCATCGAACCCGGCGTACTGGCTCTCAAAAACCGCGCCCCGCACAAAGATGTCTCGATACTCATACTCGGCACCAGGGCAACGATCGCCAGCGGCAAATATGAAACACTGCTTCGCCGGGAGGGTTTTACCGATATCACCTCAGTCTCACCTTCACTCTTTGTACCGATCGTCGAAGAGGGGCTTTTCGAAGGCGCGGTGCTTGAGACGACGATGCACCACTATTTTCGCCATCTATCGCCTCCCGACTTCATCATCCTCGGGTGTACCCACTTCCCGCTGATCGCCGATGCCATCAGCCGCTATTTCCCCGACGCCGTACTGATCCATTCGGGAGAGGCGATCGTCGAACATCTCCAGAACACCTACCGTTTCGATCAGCAGTTTGACAAAACCGAGATCAAACTCTTTGCCTCCGAAAACCCCGAACACCTCAAAAAGACCGCCGCGCTATGGCTTGGCGAAACACCGCAATCTAACGAAATTTTTCAATAAAATTTTACCATTTTAGAGTACAATAGGATCAGTCAAACACGAAGCGATTCAGACAAGGAGCAGCAGGTGTCACAAGTTCTCGCCCTCAAATACAGACCCGACTCGTTCGAAAAACTGATCGGACAGGAGAGCGTCACCCAGACACTCACCCACGCGCTCGATCAGAACCGTCTCTCACACGCTTACCTCTTTTCGGGTCTGCGCGGCAGCGGCAAAACTTCAACGGCACGCATCTTCGCCAAATGCCTTGTTTGCGATGCAGGACCCTCCTCCACGCCGTGTGAAGCATGTGAGAACTGTCAAATGGCAAACGAAAACCGCCATATCGACATTATCGAGATGGATGCCGCCAGCAGCCGAAAAATCGACGATATCCGCGGACTGATCGAACAGACCAAATATAAACCCAACAGTGCGCGTTTTAAAATCTTCATCATCGATGAAGTCCATATGCTTACCAAAGAGGCGTTTAATGCCCTGCTCAAAACCCTCGAAGAGCCGCCGGAGTATGTCAAATTTATCCTGGCGACGACCGATCCGATGAAACTGCCGCCCACAATCCTTTCAAGAACCCAGCACTTCCGCTTCAAAAAGATTCCCAACGGATCGGTGCAAAAACATCTCGCACACATTCTCAATCTTGAAAATATCCCTTTCGAACCGGAGGCACTGGGGATTTTGACGCGTGCCGGAAACGGATCGCTGCGCGATACGCTTACCCTGCTTGATCAGGCGATCATCTACTCCAAAAACTATGTCGATGCCAAAAGTGTCGCCGAAATGCTGGGTGTACTCGATCCGGAGGTGCTGAGCACCATTTTCGACGACATCCTCGCCGGCAACCGTGAAAAAATCGTCGAAACGATCAAATCGCTCGAAAACTACGAAGGGGAAGTGGTCATCGACGAACTTATCTCCTATCTCAAAGAGCGCTTTTTTGCGGGAGACCCCCGCTTTACGACAATGCTGAGCGATCGCTTCTTCAAAATTCTGAGCGAATCGAAAAAACTGCTTTTTATCAACGCCGACTCAACATTTGTGCTGGCACTCCTCTTTTTCAAAATGATCGAAGCGACCAAGATCAAAGAGGTCGACGAGATGATCGCATCGCTCGAATCGGAGATTCTTGAAAAAGCAACCCCGCAAACAGCAATCCCCGCGGCACATCCCGTGACCGCACCCAAAC
>WGAE01000155.1 GCA_015489185.1 Campylobacterales bacterium | reverse complement strand
CGATCATCCTGATCACCTACTTTTTTCTGGCAAAAGATGCACCCAAAGAGATCTACACGCCGCGTCCTAAAAAAGTAGGCGACTATCTGAAACTGCTGGGGGACAAAGATACATGGTGGTTCAACCTCTTTTACGCGGTCAGTTTCGGAGGTTTTGTAGGATTTGCCAACTACATGAAGGTCTATCTGATGAACACTTATCAGGCGGATATGAGTGCTTTCGGTCTCGATTTTCTGAACGAACCAAACGTCAAAGTCGTTGCCGGTTATTTCGGCGCTCTCTGTATCTTTGCGGGAGCGATGCTCCGCCCGGTCGGCGGTGCGATCGCCGATAAACTGGGAGGTGTCAAATCGCTCTATATCTTTTTCGGAGCGGTCGCCGCACTGGCGCTGCTGAACGCACTGATCCATCTGCCTTTCTACGCGGCGATCTTCGTTCTCTTTTTGATTATGGCAAATCTCGGTATGGCAAACGGTGCGGTCTTCCAGCTGGTTCCGCAACGATTCGGCAAAGATATCGGTATTATGACCGGTATCATCGGGTGTGCCGGAGGGCTCGGCGGTACGGCGCTGATCAAAACACTTGGATGGAGCAAGGAGGCGTTCAACGGTTACACCGCCGGATTTATCATCTTCGCCGCTGTCGTACTGGTCGCGATCGCGGGAATTTCACTGGTCAAAACACGCTGGAGAACGACATGGGGTGTACAGGCAGGCGGCAGAATCTAAATTGCCGCTTTTTTAAGCACTTTTCATGAGACTTTAAATTGTGATTCAGGTATAATATTTATCAATCACTGAGGGGTTTTTCGGGGGAACAGGGTATGGCAAACATCAAACTATCCGGCTTCACGCTGGCAAAAGGGGACGATCTCACCGGTGACGACGCGTTCGAGTACAAACGACTCGCCGACGCGTCGATCGCGATCGTCTGTGACGGCGTCGGCAGTGCCGATGCGGGTGCGGAAGCGGCGAAACGGGTATCGGGCTATCTGCTCAAAAACCTCAAAAACCGCCCCATGTCCTGGAATATGGAGAAGACCCTCAAACACTTCATCACCAATATCAATGCCATTTTATATCATGAATCGATAGAGATGTACGAGCGCCCCGAACTGGTCACGACACTCGCGGTCGCTGTTATCGAAGGAGACAAACTCTACGGCGCCAACGTAGGAGACAGCCGCATCTATCTTTGTCGCAACAACCGGCTGCACCAACTCTCCAAAGACCATAGTTCCGATGAAGAGGGAATGGAGCATGTCCTCACCGCCGCGATCGGAATGAGCGAAGAGACCGATATCTACTACTTCGAAAATATCGTGCGTGAAAACGACCGCATCCTGCTCTGCAGCGACGGACTCTACAACCTCTTCGACTCCGACGAGGAGCTGATACGCGCGATGAGCGCGGGGGCAAATATACTGGTCAAATATGCAAGCAAAAAGGTGGATGACAACCTTCCCGACGACACAACCGCCGTCGTTATGCAGGTGAATGAAGTCGATCAGGTCTGCCGGCTCAAATCTCTGAATCTGCCGATTCCCGACAAACTTAAAGCGGGTGAAACCGTCGACGGGTATCTGCTGCACAAACCTCTGGTACAAAACGAACGCACCTGGCTGTGTGAGTGCAAAAATAAACATTATGTTATTAAATTTGCCCCCAAAGAGGCGAAGGAAGATGAAAAAATTCTCGATCTCTTCGTCAAAGAAGCGTGGAACGCCAAACGGCTCAAAGCGGGCTATTTTCCCAAAGCGGTCATCCCCAAAAACCGCACAAAACGTTACTACATCATGGAGTATGTCGAGGGGGATCAACTCAAGAGCTACCTGAAACGCAGGTTACTCTCGATTGACGAGGGGGTCAATTTAGCAAAATTTCTGCTCCATACGGGGCAATTTCTGCTCAAATATGACCTGGTACACGCAGACATCAAACCCGAAAATATCATTCGTGCCCAGCGCAAAGGCAAAACCTACTTTAAAACGGTCGATTTCGGCTCGATCACCGAAATCTTTTCGACCGTCTCACGAGCGGGCACACCGAGCTACCTGGCACCGGAACGTTTTCACGGCGAGAGTATCGATGAAGGAAGCGAGATTTTTGCCATCGGCGTCACGCTCTACGAATCGCTGACCGGCAAACTCCCTTACGGCGAGATCGAACCGTTCCAGACACCCACGTTCAAAAAACCCAAACCCCCGACAAAACTCAACCCCAAAATCCCGCCCTGGCTGGAGAGTATTATCCTGCGTGCGATCGAAACCGATCGCGAAAAACGGTACAAACACTACTCGGAGATGCTTTTTGACCTTGAAAATCCCGACCAGGTCAAACCGTGGTACGACAAAAATATGTCGCTGATCGAGCGTGAACCGCTCAAAGTGTATAAAACGGCGTTTATCGTCTCGTTTTTACTCAATATCTACCTAATCATCTTAATGATGGAATAAGGAGCACTATGCAACCAGAAACACCGCTGCAAAGCTTTATCGACTACAAAGCCAAAACCGGCATGCAGTGCGGAAATTATCAGATCGACCTTCCACCGCTCAAGGAGGGAGAGCAGTACCGCTTTCACTTCGACATGACTGCCTGCGTGGGGTGCCACTGCTGTGAAGTGGCATGCAACGAACAGAACAACAACAGCCCCGACGTCAAATGGCGACGCGTCGGAGAGATGGAAGCGGGCATCTTTCCCAACGTCAGCCAACTCTTCAACTCGATGAGCTGCAACCACTGCATCGACCCCGAATGTCTCAGAGGCTGCCCGACCAACTCCTATATCAAATTCGACAACGGCATCGTCTTTCATGACGACGACGTCTGTATCGGATGCCAGTACTGTACCTGGAACTGCCCCTACGAAGTGCCTGTCTTCAACAAGGACCGCGGTATCGTCACCAAGTGCCATATGTGTCATGAGAAGCTGGACGAGGGGCAAACCCCGGCATGTGTGCAAGCCTGCCCCGCGGGCGCGATCGAGATCGAGATTTTCCGCCCCGACGAGTGGCTTGAGGGAGAGATCGAAAAGTCGGGTGTCGCACCGCATCTGCCCGATATCTCGATCACCAAACCGACCACACGCTACACCCTCCCCGAGTTTGAAGGAGAGGTCAAACCGATGGACGAGCGGCTGCTCAAACCCGCCCACGCCGAACTGCCGCTGGTCTTCATGACCGTTTTGACGCAGATCTCTGTCGGCGGTTTTCTGGCGATGTTCCTGGGCACCCTGCTCCATACCGCGGGCTTCAATCTCGCCGCACCCAACTTCTGGCTCGCGCTGGCGGTCTTTCTGCCCGCCGGGATCGGTCTGCCGCTCTCGGCACTCCATCTGGGGCGCCCCGGACTCGCATTGACGGCAATGAAAAATCTCAAAACCTCCTGGCTCTCCCGTGAAGCGGCGGCGCTGGGCGCCTATGCCGGCGGCGCGACACTGGTGGCGCTGCTCTACCTCTGGCCGATGCTCTTTGGCAAACCGTTGATCGATCCAAACGGCTGGCTAATGGTAGTGCTGCAGGCAGGTGTACTGGCGATCGGGCTTTACGGTATCTACGCCCAGT
>WGAE01000154.1 GCA_015489185.1 Campylobacterales bacterium | reverse complement strand
TAGTTACAATAATAGAAGAAAAAGAATATATGCGGTAGTTTGAAGATATACTCAAAGATACACCCGGATTCAAAAGAGGCGAGATGAATCACTTTGCAGAAGCAAAAAAACTATTTTACGATGACTTTGACTTAAGCGGCTATTTTGACAGTTTGACATTCGAATATGCAAAAAAACAGTTGATCGATGCGATGAAAACCCATGAAGTACCCCTGGTTTTTCTGCTGGGAAACCCGGGTACGGGCAAAAGCTTTCTGCTCAATTATATTGACAAGAAAGTCACAAGTGTCAAAGTAGCAAAGTATTTCACCCATCCCTATTTTGACGAAAAAGAGTTTCTGGAGACACTTTTGAGTCTTGACGGACGAAACATCGAACATAACGAATATTCGACCGAACAGCTGATCTCGAGACTCAAACGCGCTTTTAAAGATCTGGAATATACGGTTTTTATCGACGAAGCACAACTACTGACCGAAGATCAGGTTGAATTGATTCGAATTTTAAGCGATCAGAAAATTTTTCAGTTTGTACTGGCCATGCACAAACGGGAAGGAAACTATATTCTCTCCAAGGATCACTTCAAGTCCCGTACGACCAAGACAATCGAACTGGAAGGGTTGACAGACAAAGAGATCGGACGATATATCGAAAGCCGTCTGCTTTCGAACAACTTTTCCGACATCGCCTCGATGTTCAAACGCTCTCATATCAAATTTATCCAAAACTACTCCAACGGAAACTTCAGAACAACCAAAAAACTGGTCAAAACCGTTTTGGAAATCCTCAATATCGCCAACAGAGAAGGCTATAAAAAATATAGCAAGCTCAACAATACAACATTGACGATGGCGGCAATCGATACAGGACTCATCGATGTTAAATAACAACTTCAGCAAACTGATTAAACTTTACGAAAAATATCGGCGCAAACAACGCAACAAAATGATACTGAAAGTGCTGGCACTTTTTGTCGTTTTGGCGGCATTGTATCTGCTCTTTTTGCAAAACAGATTTTCCTCATCGTCACAACCTGCTACGCCAAAAACTGCACCTGTCATAGCGCAAACGACAAGCAAGAACACACACGAAACCGTTGTACACAATACAACACAACCTGTAACACCTACCAGAGTTGCGACGCCGAAAGAGGAGAACATGCCCACCGCAATTCAAAAACGCACACCTGCTAAAAACGGTACCAAAGCTACCAATGAGCCGATACAACTGAAAATCACGGAACGTGAAGGGCTTTACAAAATGCTCGTAGACTATAAAGACAACAAGTCCTACCGTTCCGCAATCAAAATCGCGCAATTTTACCTATTGCAAAAAGAGTACGAAAAAGCGGTCAAATGGGCAGTCGAGGCAAGCAAGAAAGATCCTTCACAGGCACAATCCTGGATTATCTACGCCAAAGCGAAAAAGGCGCTTGGAAAACCGGAAATGGCAAAACGTGCACTGACAATCTACCTCAAACACAACTACTCCCCCGAAGCAAAAGCCCTGCTCGAATCGCTTCGATAGCAAAAAACCGTTCTGCTTTGCTATCGAAGCAACATAGCGAATATTTTCTGAACAATACGCTACAATATGGCCTGATTTATGCTATTGTAAAAGGATCATAATCATGGCTGTTAGCGTTCATGAAGCCCTACAATTTATCGAACAACATGTCTCACCTGTCTCAGTTGAATTGGTACCGATTGAAAACGCCACAGGAAGAATTGCCGCAGAAAAGATCTTCGCCAAAGTTGCACTTCCACCTTTTGACAACTCGGCCATGGACGGCTATGCACTCAAAGGTATCCATACTTCTTATCGTATTGTCGGAAAAATCTTAGCCGGTGATACACACACTTACACACTTCATGACGGCGAGTGCGTTAAGATACTTACCGGAGCAAGAGTTCCTGATAGCTGTGACAGTGTCATTCCACAGGAAAATGTCTCCCTGCAAAATAATGAAACGATCATCATTGAAAAAGCGGTGCCCACAGGTGCCAATATTCGTCGAAGGGGCGAAGACGTTACTCTTCATGAACCTCTTATTCGGGAAGGTGAAAAAATCACATCAGCTCATATCGGTCTGCTCGCCAGTCAGGGAATAACACATGTCAAGGTATTTCGACAAATCGAAGCAGCTGTTTTTGCCAGCGGAAGTGAACTGAAACTCCATTATGAACAGATTGAAGAGGCGCAAATCTACAACTCTAACACGCCTTATCTGCTGGCAAGACTCTCGGAGTTGGGTTGCCAAACACATTTTCTGGGAAAAAGTAAAGATAGTATCGAGGCACTCAAACAACTCATCTCTGACACACGTAACTACGACCTGATCGTCACAAGCGGCGGTGTCAGTGTCGGTGAAGCAGATTTTACAAAACAAGCTTTTGAAGAGCTGGGCATGGAGATTTTTTTCAGCAAAGTGCAGATCAAACCGGGAAAACCCACAACATTCGGTAAAATCGGCAATACCCTGGTACTCAATCTACCCGGTAATCCACTGGCCGGTGCACTCAACTTTGAACTCTTCGGAACATTTCTCATCCGTAAATTAAGTGGACAAAAAGCGTATCATCATCGCTATATCGAAACAATGATTACCGAACCCCTTAAATCACCCCGTCCGGTAGCCAATATGATCCCCGGCTTTTATGACGGTAAAGCGTTCACACCGGCAAAAAAATATAGTCCGGGAATGGTCAATGTCCTCAGTCACTGCAACGGCTACATTGTCTTGTCACCGGAAACAGAAAAACTGGAAAAAGGTGATTATGTAAAATTTTTACCGATTCGATGGGAGTTTACACAAGAAGAAGAATCATCATTTATGTCATAACGGTGAAAGCGAAATCGATCGCTTTCACCGTTACAAAGATTATTTGAGTGTAGAAATATATGCGGCAACCGCTTTAATGTCATCGTCGCTCATTGAAGCAACCTGACCTTTCATAACACCTTTCATTGCACCGCCGTATGTTCCGGCTTTGTACCCTTTAAGCGCCTCTTCGATTTTTGCCGCATCCCAACCGCCGATCACTTGGCTTGCTCCAAGTGCTTTTTTCTCTGCTTTCGCACCGTGACATGCGGAACATTTTTTGAAAATTGCCGCGCCGTCTGCACCGGCAACCGCCTCTTTTGCTTCCGCTGCAGCATTTTGCGCTTTTTCCGCTACATTTGCAGCGCCCTCTTTGGCAGCTGCTGCGGCACCTGCAGCAGCTTCTGTTGTTTTTTCCGCTACATTGCTTGCCGCTTCTTTCGTCGCTTCAACTGCGTTTGCTGCACTCTCTTTCACTTTATCTGTCGCGGCAGCCGCAGCCTCTTTGGTTGCTTCAACCGCTTTCGTTGCCGTCTCTTTTACCGCATCTTTGGCTGCTTCCGCAACACTTTTACCCTCTTTCACCGCTTCAGCGGCACCTGCTGCGGCACTTTTCGCCGCTTCTTTGGTTGTCTCTACAACACTGCTTGTCGCCTCTTTCGCTTTTTCTGTCACGGCATTTGCAGCCTCTTTCGCGGAATCACCGCAACCGGCCAATACTGCCGCCAATACCAATGAATAGATGAAAGTTTTTTTCATATTTTTCTCTCCTGAATTAAATAGTTTTACTTTCCTATTCTACTGAATCTATATAAAAATAATATTATAATTTTTATTAGCTACATTGGTTTAGGGTTGATAAACGGTTCACTTTTGAGCAACTTATGCCACATACGACTGTCATTCCACTCTTTTT
>WGAE01000153.1 GCA_015489185.1 Campylobacterales bacterium | reverse complement strand
ATAACCAATAACCAATAACCAATAACCAATAACCAATAACCAATAACCAATAACCAATAACCAATAACCAATAACCAAAGAAGATCAATCTATTCAAACTATTTAATTTATAATTTTCTTAAACCATTTCAAAACACTTTTTTGTTAATATTAAGTTCAAATTATATCTCCTACAAAGGTATTTTATGCAAAAAAGTACTTCGATACGACTTTCTCTGATTTCACTGGCAACAGCAACGATTTTGATGACCGGCTGCGGTGGAGGCGGCAGTGACGGTAGTGATTTGTTCGATATTCCACAATCGGTTTCACTCAAGGAAAACAGCGGTACAACCGTCACAAAGCTCAACAACAGTGATAAATATACATTTAAACTTTCCGGTGCAGACAAAGATGCTTTTACGATAGCATCGGACGGTACACTGAAATTTCTTCAAGCTCCCGACTATGAAACGAAAAAAGTGTATCATATTACTGTCGAAGTCTATGAAGGAGAGAACAAAGTCGCCCAAAAAGCGATTACCGTCAATATCACCGATGATCAGACGGACAATAGCGACGCAAACGCTCCGGTTTTCGATACCTCGGCATCTCTCGAAGTGCCGGAGAATCGTTTGCAGATCGCAACGATTCAGGCACATGACGATGCAGGTGTGGTGACGTTCGCGATCACGGGAGGTGAGGACAAAACACGTCTGCAGATCGATCCGCAAAGCGGTGCGCTTTCGTTCAATCACTTTGCACCCGATTTCGAACACCCATCCGATCAAAACAGAGATAATGTCTACGAAATTGCGATCACCGCAACCGATAATGCATCCAACCAAACAACACAAAATTTTACTATCCGCGTAACAGATGTTGACGATACAGGTTCGGCAAGCGATGCGAAAGTTTTGAAAACGGGGCTTGATGACGGACCAAACGGGAGTCCTGGCTTTGGTGACCCACGTACGATCTCACACAGCGGAAATATGGTATCGGTCGGTGATGACGGTCTGTTGTGGGAAGATAGCAGCCATGTAAATACTGAAGTTACATACGATGAAGCCCTCGCCTATTGTCAGCAAAACGGCTGGCGTGTTCCGACACGAAAGGAACTTTTCGAACTGGTCAATTACGGTAAATCGCCAATGAACGATGACGGTTTTACACACAAAAACAACGGCGATTTCTGGACCAAAACGACACTGCTTGAAGGCAGAACCTATAACGGACAAAATTTCGAAGTGACCGAGAAGGCGTGGTATATCTCTTTCCGTGCAGGAGATGACGACTTTGCCGATAAAACAACAAAGAAACATGTCCGATGTGTCACCGGCGGTACGACTTTCAGCGATTCCGGTAGTTTCGAAGAGCATGCAGATTATATCCAGGATACGCTTACCGGTCTAAAATGGGAAAACAACGACACCGCAATTGCGAAACATCTGACATGGCACGAAGCAAAGGCCCGCTGTGAAGCGCTTCCGGGTGGCACATGGAGACTGCCGAATATCAATGAACTGCATACCCTTATGCCTGAAAGCGGTATGGATGTACTTATCTATGCACATCTTCAGGAGGGGTTGTCGATCGGTCCGTTCTGGTCATCCAGTACCGTTCCTTACAATACGGATCAGGCATATTATATGGAAAACAGAGAATACAAAGACCCGGGATGCGATGACGATGACAATACAACAATCTGTCGTTACGGCGACACACAAAACAATGCTGTCGAAAACAAAGAGTTAAACGGATCCATCCGCTCAATCTGTGTTAGCGGAGGAAGATTGTAGGAGATAAAAGAGCGTGCGCTAAAGGCGCACGCTTTGGATACGAAAATTCAGTTTCTGTCAATACAGTTGAGATCTTCGAAGGCAATTTTGAGTCTCTCGACCATCGATTTCTCGCCTTCTCTGAGCCATTTTCGGGGATCATAATATTTCTTATTCGGTTTGTCCTCCCCTTCGGGGTTCCCGATCTGCCCCTGCAGATAGTCATGATACTTTTCAACATAGTGACGCACACCGTCCCAGAACGCCCACTGGGTGTCGGTGTCGATATTCATTTTAATCACACCGTAACTGATCGCTTCCTGAATCTCTTCGTGGCTGCTGCCGCTTCCGCCGTGAAAGACGAAAAAGACCGGTTTGGGATCTTCGGTGTTGTACTTTTGGTGAATATATTTTTGTGAATTATCCAGGATTTTAGGCTGAAGCGTGACGTTACCCGGTTTGTAAACACCGTGTACGTTTCCAAACGATGCGGCAATCGTAAATTTATCACTGATTTTACTCAGCCGCTCATACGCATACGCCACCTCTTCGGGCTGCGTATAAAGCAGTGCATTATCGACACCCGTATTGTCGACACCGTCCTCTTCACCGCCGGTGATTCCCAGCTCGATCTCCAGTGTCATACCGATTTTGCTCATTCGCTCCAGATACTTTTCACAAATTGCGATATTCTCTTCGAGTGGTTCTTCGGAGAGATCGAGCATATGGGAGCTGAAAAGCGGTTTTCCGTACTGTTCAAAATGTTTTTCACTCGCCTCGATCAAGCCGTCGATCCAGGGCAAGAGTTTTTTCGCTGCATGGTCGGTGTGCAGTATCACCGGTACACCGTAGGCTTCCGCTAAAGTATGGACATGTTTTGCGGCGCTGATCGCACCTAAAATCGCCGCTCTCTCCCCTTCGTTACTAAGTCCTTTACCGGCATAAAACGCCGCGCCGCCGTTAGAAAGCTGAATAATCACGGGAGAGTTGACGGTTTTTGCCGCTTCCATAACCGCGTTGGCGGAATCGGTTCCGACGACATTGACCGCGGGAAGGGCAAAGCCCTCTGATTTGGCAATTTGAAAAATCTTTGTTACATCATCGCCTGTGACGACACCGGGTTTGACGACATCCAATATTTTCGCACCCATTTTTTGTCCTTTTATTAAAATTATTTCATTTTAATATCGGCTTTTGCTTTCAGCTCTTTAGCGATTTTTTTCATTTGATCCTGAAACTTCTGTACTTTGAGCGTTTGCTCGATATTGGCTTTTGCCTGTTCGAAAGAGACATTACCTGCAGGTTTTTTATCTTCGAGATAGATGACATGATATCCAAACTGTGTTTTGACCGGTGTATGGGTAAACTCACCCTTTTTGAGTTTGAACGCCGCATCGCTGAAAGGTTTAACCATACGTTTGGCGTCAAACCATCCAAGATCACCGCCGTTTGCCGCACTCGGTCCTGTCGACTTTTTCTTCGCCAGTTCAATGAACTTTTTCTTGACATCTTTGGCTTTTTTCAGTTCATTGATCACCTTTTGCGCTTCCGCTTTGGTTTTGAGCAAAATGTGTCTTGCGTGCGCAGTTGCGGGACGTT
>WGAE01000152.1 GCA_015489185.1 Campylobacterales bacterium | reverse complement strand
TCTTGATGATGCGGGAATCGGCTATCGTCTTCGTGAAGAGAACGGAAAAGTGGTCGTGGAGAGTAAAGAGGCGGTATCTGCGGAAAAAATCGATACGATTACTCCGTACGTGGATGATTTGAAACTTTTTAAAGTCGAGCATGCACAACAAAAGCGTAAAGATGCAAAGACTGTCGGACAGAGAGTACATATGCCAATCGTTCATGATGTAAACAAAACACTGTTTGGGAAAAACGACGCATTTGTCTATCTGATGGAAGAGGGGCTTTCGTATCGTAAATCGCTCGAGCAGACAAAGGAGCGCTATCTGCGTTTACAGGCAGCGCGTCAGCGTTCCACGGGACTGACACTTAGAGGGGGAGCGGAACGGGCGATCGAGCATGAACGAAACGGATATTATGCGGGTATTTCATGGGATCTGTTCGATCAGGGGTATTTCGGTTCGAAAGCGGCTTCCAGACGTGCGGCACTTGCAAAAGCCGCCGATTTTGAGCGCAATATTGCCGAAACGACGGAGAATTACGCCAAAATCGCCCGTTACGAAATCGAAGCGATCAAGCAGCATATTCTTTATAGTTTTGCCGAATATGAAACGAAGATGTTACGTGCCTATCTGAAACAGCTTGATCATAAACTGCGACAGGGGTTGATCACCCGTATGACCCGTGATAAATATGCGACCATGTTGCAGAAAACCGAAATGATGCAACGTTATCTTTCAGCGCAGCAAGGCAAAGCCTTTGATGTCAAATACCGTAAATTGATCAGTCGTATTGAAAAGACGAAGCTGCTTTCACGCGAAAAGGTCAAAGCCTATACGATCCAAAACGCGCCGCAGATCAAAATGGAAGCGCGGCGTGCCGAGGCGGCGGGGAGTGACACTTCTTTGCTGGAAAAGATACGCGCTTCACTCTTTGTCGAGCGTAAAAGTTATACCTTCATTACGCGTGATGAGACACTGGCGGGTATTGATGTCAAACTTCCGCTCGATATCGATACGAGCGGTGATGAGTTACAAAAACTTGAAAAACAGTACAGGATGCAACGCAGAAAAAGTATCGAAGCAGTACTGCGCCATCAGGTCGATGCGTTGCTGGATACTATCGCTTATCATAAAGAGCGGATTGCGGAAATTCAAAAGGAACTGGCGTATGAGAACCGGCTCTTGGGGCTTGCACGAAGCGGCAAATATAGCGCTGCGGGAGGCGATCCTTTTCTGATCGATCTGAAAATCACGGAGTTGACGCGTGATCTGTGGCTGGAGCGTGCGGATGTGCTGGGGGCATTGTTGCGTCTGCAGTACCTTTCTGGTGTGAAGTTAATGTAGAAAATGATTCTCATTTAGGAGTTTTTATTTGACGATAGCGCGGAAATGTGCTATACTAGAGTAAAATTATCTGATTTAAAGGGAAACCGTTGCAAAAATATATGGAATTACTCAAAGCGAATAATATCAAGATTACGCCGCAGAGACTGGCGATCGTGCGTCTGATGGATGAATACGGGCACATCAGTGTACGGGAAATTTTTGAAAAGATCAAAGAGAATTTCCCTTCTCTTTCACTTGCGACAGTCTATAAAAATATCAACGCGATGATGGAGAACCGTTTCATCAACGAACTGAAAATCGTCGGGCAGGAGAATAAGTACGAACTGGTCAAGGAGCGTCATTCACATTTGATCTGCCGCCGATGCGGGCATATCGAAGATGTCAAAATCGATACTTCAAAACTTGAAGAGAGTGTGCCTGCCGAAACCGGTTTTGCGGTCGAAGAGAGCTCGGTACAGTTTTTCGGTCTTTGTCGCGCGTGTCAATCGAAAAAATAGCCTCTTTTGTGCTATACTTCGTGACTGATTTTCGAAAAGAAAGAGAGCGTCGTTGCAAAACAGAAATCTTCATGAACTGATTCAAAAGCGTGTGCTGGTCCTGGACGGGGCGATGGGCACACAGATCCAAAATCTCGATATTCCCGAAGCTGTCTGGGAAGGCAACGAAGGGTGTAATGAACTGCTAAACGTCACTTTCCCCGAAGGCATTTCCCGTATTCATGAAGCCTACCTCAAAGCGGGGGCGGATATTATCAAAACCAATACGTTCGGTGCGATTCCGTGGGTACTTGAAGATTACGATATCGCGGCGCGTACCTATGAACTTGCCAGAGCCGGGGCGGAGTTGGTCAAAGCCGCCTGCCGCAAGTATGAATCGGATGAGAAACCGCGCTTTGTGGCGGGAGACCTGGGTCCGGGGACGAAACTGCCTTCGCTCGGTCATATTACCTACGACGAGATGTACCGCGGATACTGCACGGCTGCGGAGGGCTTGATCGACGGCGGTTGTGACCTTTTTCTGCTTGAGACGTGTCAGGATCCGCTCCAAATTAAAGCCGCACTGCATGCCTGCAGCGATACGGCGAAAGCCAAATGCAAAACGATTCCGATCATGGTTTCGGTGACGATCGAACTCTCCGGGACGATGCTGATCGGTACCGACGCGAAGACGATTGCGGTGATTATGGAACCGTTCGATATTCTCTCGCTGGGATTTAATTGCGGGACGGGTCCCGAGCAGGTGCAAAAGCATGTCAAAACCCTCTCCGAAGTCTGGAACCGTCCTATCTCTGTCCATGCCAATGCCGGCTTGCCCCAGAACCGCGGCGGATTTACCTTCTACCCGATGGGACCCGAAGAGTTTACCAAACTGCAAAAAAGTTTTACCGAGTATCCCGGTGTTGCGCTGCTTGGCGGCTGTTGCGGGACGACACCGCAACATATCAAGGCGCTTGCCGACGCGGTGGAGGGGATTGTGCCTGTTCCGCCCGAAGGTTCGCAACCCAAAGCGATCGCTTCACTCTTTGAAACACGTGATCTCAGACAAGATCCGCCTCCGTTTCTGGTGGGTGAGCGAAGCAACGCGACCGGATCGAAAGCGTTTCGTGAACTGTTGCTGGCGGAGGATTATGAAGGGACGCTCTCGGTGGCGCAGCAACAGGTGCGTTACGGCGCGCATGCGATCGATCTCTCGGTCGGTTTCGCGGGACGGGACGAAACGCGCGATATGACGATTCTCGCCTCGCTCTATTCCCAAAAGATCACCCTCCCGCTGATGCTGGATACCACCCAGACCGCCGCACTCGAAGCGGGATTAAAACAGGTGGGCGGCAAACCGATCATCAACTCGGTCAACCTTGAAGACGGCATCGAGAAGTTCGATACAGTCTGTCGTCTTGCCAAACGTTTCGGCGCCTCACTGGTCTGTCTGACGATCGACGAAGAGGGGATGGCGAAAGATAAAGCGCGCAAAGTGGCGGTGGCGGAGCGGATTTACCGTCTGGCGACCGAAAAGCACGGGCTTGATCCCGAAGATCTGGTTTTCGATCTGCTGACGTTCACAGTCGGAAGCGGGGAAGAGGAGTACCATACCGCCGCGATCGAGACGATCGAAGCGATTCGCGAATTTCATCAAATGCATCCTGAAGTCGGTTTCGTGCTCGGAATATCAAATATTTCGTTCGGACTGGAGAAACACGCCAGAGAGTATCTCAACTCCGTATTTTTGCACCACTGTGTGCAGGCGGGGCTTTCGATGGCGATCGTCAATGTCAAGAATACGATTCCGATGCACAAGATGAAAGAGGAGGATATCAGAGTCTGCGAAGACCTCCTCTTCAACCGACGCGAATCGGGTGATCCGCTCTTTAAATTTATCGATCACTTCTCCAACGTTGAAGCGAAAAACAGTGATGAAGAGGATGCGGCGTTTGCGAAGATGAGTATGCGCGAAAAGTTGCATAAACTGTTGCTTGACGGTGACAAAGAGCGGATGTTGCAGCTTCTGCCGGAAGCCAAAGAGGAGATCGATCCCGAAGAGATTGTCAATGTCGTCTTGATCGATGCGATGAAAGAGGTCGGCGAGCTGTTTGGCAGCGGAAAGATGCAACTTCCTTTCGTATTGCAATCTGCCGAAACGATGAAAGCGGCGGTCGACTGGCTCAATCCTTATCTTCCAAAAAAAGAGAAGAAGACACAGACGACACTGGTACTGGGAACGGTCAAGGGAGACGTACATGATGTCGGGAAAAACTTGGTCGATATTATCCTCACCAACAACGGTTATAAAGTGATCAATATCGGTATCAAGGCAGATATCGAAGATTTCCTGAAAGTCGTCGAGAATGAGCATGTTGATGCGATCGGAATGAGTGGACTTCTGGTCAAATCGACCGCCGTCATGCTCGAAAATCTGCAGTATCTGAGTCAGAAGGGAATCAAAATTCCGGTATTGCTGGGCGGTGCGGCGCTGACGGGGAAATTTGTGGATGAATATTGCCGTCCCGCGTATGAGGGACCGATCTTCTACTGCAAAGATGCTTTTGACGGTATTGTGGCAATGGGACGTATCGAAGAGGGAAATTTCGATACCGATCGCGGCGGGGCGAATAAAGAGGAAGCGGATGTCGCGATCGTGAAAAAACGCAAAACGAAAAAAGATATCCCGCCCCTTTCGCAGATCAAAATGCCTTCCAGAGAGATTGCGATTCCCAATCCGCCGTTTTGGGGCAGGCGTGTGATGGATGCCGACGTCAGGGAACTGGCGTTTGACTGGATCAACCATAAAATCCTTTTCAGCCAGCGCTGGGGATATGTCAACAAAAAGCTGACCAAAGAGGAGCGTCAAAAGATCGAAAACGAAAAGCTGTGGCCGCTTTTTGAGAAGATGAAACAGCAGATACTCAAAGAGAATCTTTTAGAGCCGGTGACCCTCTACGGCTACTTTCCGTGTCGTGCAGACGGTGATACGCTGCTGGTTTTCGATGAGAGCGAGGGGTGGTTCAGCGAGGAGGAGATCAATTGCGAACCGCTTGATGCGGTACGGGAGCGGGCAAAATACAGATTTACCTTTCCGCGACAGATGCGTAAACCCTACCGCTGTCTGAGCGACTACTTTAGAAGCGATCGTCATGATGTCGTCGCGTTTCAGCTTGCGAGTGCTGGACCGAAATTCAGCGAAAAAGAGCAGGAACTCTACGCCGCGGGTAAATATAACGAATACCACCATCTGCACGGTATCTCGGTCGAGCTTGCCGAAGCGATTGCGGAGATTATCCATAAGCAGATACGGCTGGAGCTCAATATCGCCGACAAAGAGGGGCACTCACTCAGAGATGTGCAGATGAAGCGTTACCACGGTTGCCGTTACTCGTTCGGATATGCCGCATGCCCCGATCTTTCGATGAACCGTGAACTTTTCGGGATGCTAAGACCGGAGGAGTTTGGGATTGAACTGGGTGAGACGTACCAGATGCATCCTGAGCAGACCACCTCCGCACTTGTCGTGCACCACCCCGAAGCGCTCTATTTTGCGATCTGAGTCTGCGCGGCAGTGTTTCGGGATTACTCCTCGAGGTAGGTTTTGAGTTTCTTCCCTTTTTGAGCCAGCAGGCGTTCGAAGATTTCATCCTCGCTCTCTTCGAAACGATCCAGAAGCAGATTGCTTTCCCCCAGCAGCAGCAGGTAGCGTCTGCCTTCATATTCGACAAGAGCGATGCGGTTTTTCATATCGATCGGCTTTTGCCGGAGGATTTTGATCGACTCCTGATCCTCTTTGCCGCCAAAAAGCCAGGAACTGCCCGATTCTCTCTGCAGGCGACGGCGCAGCCACCACAAAAGCGCGATCAGTGCCGCAAGTACGAGCATTACTTTGACAAAAGAGAATCCGAGATCGAGATCGTTTTTTGCCGATGCCGGAGTGTCGGGAATGGGGCGGGGCGATACAGGTTGTGATGACGGAGCGGGGGAGTCGTTTATTGCCGCAGCCGTTTTTTCGATACGAATGCGCATCTGCCGGTTGTCGAGGGTTTTGGAGGCTTCAATATGCAGTTTCTCGTCTCCCTCCAGCAAGATACGCACCCCATTCTTTTCGCCGATCAGCGCGATTTGGCGCAGCCAGGGAAGGTCGAAACGTTTTTGTGTCCTGGGGGTATGTGCCGTAAGGTGTGCGAGCAACAGTTGGGTGACCTTCTCCTTGCGGGTTTTGGCGACACTGCCGCGATAAGGTGCGTCAAACTGCAGCAGCAGATCGACATGATCGGGAGTCTGTGAAACGGTAAATCGGGTAATGGAAGCGGCGTGCAGGGTAAAAAAGGTAAAAAGAAGCGCAAGGAGAACGCGTCTCACATTTGCTCTTTCTTGAAGTACTGGATAATCGAATCGGAGTCGAGAATCTCGTTGATACGAATCGCGAGATTGTCTTCGTATACCATCACTTCCCCTTTGCCGAGAATCTTCCCGTTGATAAAGAGTTCGACACTCTCACCCGCCGGTTTGTTCAGGTCGATGACGGAGCCTTTTTGTAACTGCAAAAACTCCTCGACGGTGATCTTCGTCGATCCCAGTTCCGTCACCAGCTGAACGGAGATATCGATCAGTTTATCGTAGTTGAGCGGGTGTTGTTTGGTCTCCTGTGTTTCGTTCATGAACATATTATACCTTTAAGTGGCTTTTATGTAAAATCGGTCAATTTCAAGATAGGTGTACCATGAGTATAGCATTGGTTTTTGTCGGTATGTTCGTCGGAGCGATCTCCGGCTTTTTCGGAGTGGGCGGGGGAACCATCCTGGTACCCGCACTGCTCTATCTGGGGTTTGATATCAAATCCGCGATCGGGATTTCGGTCGTACAGATGGTCTTCAGTTCGCTTTTCGGCTCATTTCTGAACTATCGTAAAGGATCGCTGAAGGTCTCGAGTACCATCTTTTTCGGTATCGGCGGTTTTCTTGGCGGACTGGCGAGCGGGTATATCGTCCATCACTTTTCATCAAGAACGCTTACCTTCATCTTTCTGGGTGTGATTCTCTACGCGATCTACCGCTTCTTTCACGCGCCCGCACAAAGCGATAAACCCAAAATCGAAAACAGGGCGCTTTTTCTGGCGATCGGTGTGCTGATCGGGATCTTTGCGACGAGTATCGGAATCGGCGGGGCGCTGCTTTTGACCCCTGTGATGGTCGGTTTTTTGCACTATCACGTCAAGGAAGCGGTATCCGCGGCGCTCTTTTTTGTTGTTTTTTCGTCGATCGCCGGCTTGGTAAGTCTGAGCAGTTACGGATATGTCGATTACAAACACGGGCTGCTGGTCGGACTCTCGTCGCTTGCGGGTGTCTGGATCGGCATCCACTTCGCGCATAAAACCGACGCAAAGCGCCACAAAAAGATGATCCTTGTGTTGAATTTCATTATCTTGGCTCTGATATTGAATAAAATCTTCAGAGGATAGTATGGATAAAATCAAAATCTACGGTGCCAGAGAGCACAATCTCAAAAATATCAATCTCGAAATTCCCAAAAACAGCCTGATCGTCATCACCGGTATCAGCGGAAGCGGCAAGAGTACGCTGGCGTTTGATACCCTCTATGCCGAGGGGCAGCGCCGCTATATCGAGTCGCTCTCCTCCTATGCCAGACAGTTTCTGGATCGTATCGGCAAGCCTGATGTCGACAAGATCGAAGGGTTGACGCCCGCTATCGCGATCGATCAGAAGACCACCTCCAAAAATCCGCGCTCCACGGTGGGCACGATCACCGAAATCTACGACTATCTGCGACTGCTCTATGCACGCGTGGGCAAACAACACTGTCACAAATGCGGCAAACCGATTTCGCAGATGAGTGCGGCGGATATTATCGAACAGGTGCAAAAGCTTCCGGAAGGGGCGAAGATCGTCATGATGGCGCCGCTTGTACGGGAGAAGAAGGGCACCTTTGCCGACCTGATCGAATCGCTCGTCGCCAAAGGGTATGTACGTGCGATGATTGACGGGGTGATGGTGCGTCTGGATGATGAGATCGAACTGAGCAAAACGAAAAAACATACGATCAAAGTGGTGATCGACCGTGTCGTGGTCAAGGAGTCGAACCGGCAGCGTATCGCCGAAGATGTCGAAAAAGCGCTCAAAGAGAGTTACGGCGAGCTGGAGATCGAGATCATGAACGCCGAAGAGATCGACTACCCTGAAACACACATTCACTATAGTGAACATTTTGCCTGTTTTGACTGTAAAATCTCTTTTGAGCCGCTCGAACCGCTCTCCTTTTCGTTCAACTCTCCTAAAGGGGCGTGCGAAGTGTGTGACGGTCTGGGGATCCGCTACGCGCTTGATCTCAAAAAGGTGATCGATCCGCATCTGCCGCTGGAAAAGGGGGCGGTGCGCCTCTTTTACGGTTTTAACAAAGGGTACTACTTCAAACTGCTGATGGGTTTTTGTGAAGCGGCGGGTATTGATGTGACGGTGCCGTTTGAAGAACTGCCCGAGCACCAGCAAAAAGCGATTTTACACGGCGGCGTGGAGCAGTCGCGTTTTACCTGGAAACGGCACAAAGTAGTGCGCCCTTTTCCGGGAGTGATCAAGATTGCGCACGATATGCTCAAAGATGAAAAAGAGCTGGGCGAATATATGACCGAAAAGGTGTGCGACAACTGCGGCGGCTACCGTCTCTCGCAACGTTCGCTAGCTGTCAAGGTCGCGGGGCACGGTATTGCCGATATTCTGGAGATGCCGATCGAAGAGACCTACCGCTTTTTCGCCGATGAAGCGCGATTTGCGTATCTGACGCCGCAACAGCAGATGATCGCCGCGCCGATTCTCAAAGAGATCAACGAACGTCTCTTCTTCCTCTACGATGTTGGACTCGGTTATTTGTCTCTGGGGCGTGACGCGCGCACGATCAGCGGCGGAGAGGCGCAGCGTATTCGTATCGCTTCGCAGATCGGAAGCGGGCTGACGGGGGTGATGTACGTACTGGACGAACCGAGTATCGGACTTCATGAACGCGACACCCTCAAACTGATCAAAACCCTCAAAAACCTGCAGCAAAAAGGCAATACCGTCATCGTTGTCGAACACGACAAAGAGACGATTCAGGCGGCAGATTTTATCATTGACATCGGTCCCAGAGCGGGAAAATACGGCGGAGAGGTGATCTTCAGCGGAACACTGGCGGATCTGAAAAAAGCAAAGACACTTACCGCAGGCTACCTCTACGGACGCAAAACGATCGACTACTACAAAGGACGTAAACAAGAGAAGTGGCTGGAGATCAAAAACGTCACAATCAACAACATCCAAAACCTTGATGTCAAAATTCCGCTCTCCAATCTTGTTGCCGTCACCGGCGTGAGCGGAAGCGGAAAGAGTTCACTCATACTCCAGACACTGTTGCCGGTCGCCAAAGAGTTGCTCAACCGCAGCAAAAAGGTCAAAAAAGTGGAAGGGGTCGAGTGCCTGGGACTCGAGCAACTTGATAAAGTGATTTACCTCGACCAAAGCCCCATCGGACGGACACCGCGCAGCAACCCCGCTACCTATACCGGCGTGATGGATGAGATCCGCGCGCTCTTTGCCAAGACCAAAGAGGCGGAGATACGCGGCTACAAGATCGGGCGTTTCAGCTTCAATGTCAAAGGCGGGCGCTGCGAAAAGTGTCAGGGGGAGGGTGAGATCAAGATCGAGATGCACTTTCTGCCCGACATACAGGTCAAGTGCGACGCCTGCGGCGGCAAACGCTACAACGCCCAGACGCTTGAGGTGCTCTACAAAGGGAAAAACATCGCCGAAGTGCTGGAGATGAGCGTCGACGAAGCGATGGAGTTTTTCAAAGCGGTGCCGAAGATTCATCAAAAACTCAAAACCCTGCAGGATGTCGGGCTGGGATATATCACACTCGGGCAAAACGCCACGACACTCAGCGGCGGAGAGGCGCAGCGCATCAAACTTGCCAAAGAGCTGAGTAAAAGCGATACCGGAAATACGCTCTACATTCTCGACGAACCGACAACCGGACTCCACTTTGCCGACGTGGACAGACTGGTCAAAGTCCTCCACCACCTGACAGATCTCGGCAATACCGTTCTTGTGATCGAACACAATCTCGATGTCATCAAAAACGCCGACTATGTCATAGATATGGGACCCGAAGGCGGCAGCAAAGGCGGACAGATCGTCGACACCGGCACACCGTACGAAGTGGCAAAAAACGTAGACAAAAGCGGCTCATATACCGGGAAGTTTTTGAAAAAAGAACTTGGGGTGGAGTAGTTTCATGAAGCTATTAACGCATATTATGCTAAAACGAGAGGGGCACTGATGGTAAACAATTTTGAGTATATTATCGGATAGAACGGTACAGCTTTTTTATGATAGTGAGAAAACGGCAGAGATATCGACTTTATGAAGTTTGACAGGATGAATAGGGAAACTTATGCATTTTAATAGCAGTATAGATTTAAAAGCACTTGATGCATTAACTGTTTTATATGCTGAAGATGAGGGTTCTGTTCGTCAAAACGGTGTTGAATATTTATCACGCTATTTTAGAGAAGTTTATGAGGCAAATGATGGAGCAGAAGCACTGAAAATCTGGAAAGAGAAACGACCTGATATCATTATTACTGATATTAAAATGCCAAAATTAAACGGACTTGAATTTGCTGCAAAAGTGCGTTTAAATGACAAAAAGGTACCTATTATCATTATGACTGCATTCACCGATAAAGATGATTTGCTAAAGGCTGTTGAGTTGCAACTTGTGAAATATCTGGTTAAGCCGGTAACATCGCATAAAATGCAAGAGGCTTTGTATTTAGCCTCTGAGTCGCTTTTATCAGATAATACAAATATTGTTTTTCTTGATGAAGAGTCATTTTATGATCTTTTTAATAAAACACTCATTATTGCCGGAAAGGTTATCAAATTAACCCGGAATGAGTTGTACTTTTTTGACTATTTGGTAAAAAACAGGCAACGTGCAGTTACTTACAGAGAGATTGAAAATCTTTTGTGGCAGTATGAAGGTATGCGTAAAGATGCTTTAAGAACACTGATTTACGGGCTTCGCAAGAAAATTTCACTTACAAAGCCCAATCGAAATTTTATTGAAAATATTTCCGGTATCGGATATAAACTTAAAGTATATTGACTATTTTTCAGTTGCAATCAAATACATATGGATATATGCACCATCATTGCCTATTGATGCCCCTACGGAGTATGTGCCTGTATATACATCTTTATATTTTTTCCAATGTATCTTGTCATGACTGATCCAAACAGGATATTTTCGGTATCTTTCATCCACAAAGTTTGCATAGACATAGGTATTATTTTTCAGTTTGATGTGGAGAGTTTGGTTTAAGTCTTGTGTAAATATATCACCTTTTATTGACACCTTAACAGGTACTTTTGTTCCTGCCGGGATAAAGAGTATCGATTTACCGTATGGTTTATATTCTCCCTGACCTTGTAAAACTACAGGAAGTTTAGCAGGGTCTATTTTAGGTACAGATTCCACATAGTGTTTTTGTGCACATCCTGTTGTTAACAACAGGACAGTGGTAAATGAGATTGCACATATTGTTTTTTGCATCATAGTTTGCTCCTTATTGGTTTTTTGACAATGTTATTGTCTCTTAAAAAAATGAGGAAATAATAAGAAGCTTTCTCATTTTTCCCTAATTTTTTTTAGTTATAGTGTCGAAATGGATGCAAATAAAGAGATTTTAATAACTACACTTTTATCAGTCATTCTAACTTTTTTACTTATATCTCTCATCAAAGAGTCGCAAAAAACTGATTTTAAAGAGTATGCGTACGTCTACCTTGATAAGAAAAATGAAAAAATATATATT
>WGAE01000151.1 GCA_015489185.1 Campylobacterales bacterium | reverse complement strand
CCGTTGATGATCTCCCGCCCCAGTGTCCCCTCCGCCTGATAACCGACAAAGATCACACTGTTTTTCGGATTCCAGATGCGGTTTTTGAAGTGATGCAAAATTCGCCCGCCGGTACACATACCGCTTCCAGCGATGATGATACAACTGTTTTCGTCGTTGATCTTTTTCGACTCTTCGGATTTGAGTGTATAGTGCAGCCAGGGAAATTCAAAAATCGTCTCATCTTCATGAAAGAAGCGATTACAGGTACGACTCAACTCTTCATGATACTTTTTATAAAGATTTGTCGCCCGTATCGCCATCGGGGAGTCGAGAAAGACTTTACAGCGCGGCAATTCTTTTTTACGATACATCTGCTTGAGCAGACACAAAATCTCCTGCGTGCGTTCGATCGCAAACGAAGGGATAATCACATTTCCCTGCGAAAGGAGCGTATTGATCACAACCTCTTTGAACTCTTCGATACTCTCTTTGATCGGTTTGTGATTGCGATCGCCGTAGGTCGACTCGATGTAGAGCGCATCCGCTTTTCTGACAAAGACGGGATCGGGCATGACCATATCGTTTCGGTTCCCCAGATCACCGCTAAAGACGATCGTACGGTGGTGTCCGGCTTCTTCGTAGTGAATCTGAATCGTGGCGGAATCAAGAATATGCCCGGCATTGCGAAAGATCGCATAGACCCCTTTTCCTAACATGATCTTCTCTTCATAACGGACATAGATACAGGGCAGATCGAACACCGCTTCGACATCTGCAACGGTATAAAGCGGCAAGGCGACCCGTTTCTCCTCTCCACGACGCTGTGCTTTGCGATAATTGGTACGGTACTCCTCCTCCATCAGATGCGCCGCATCGAGCAGCACCACTTCGGCTAGATCAAAAGTCGAGCGGATTGTGATAATTTTTCCGCGAAATCCCTCTTTGACCAGTTTGGGAATACGTCCGACATGATCGAGGTGGGCATGGGTGATGAGCAAAATATCGACACTTGCGGGATCAAATCCGAAAGGCTTGGCGTTTTGGCTCTCTTCAAGCCCCTGAAACATACCGCAGTCAACCAGGATTCGCAACCCGGAATCAAGCTGCAACAGATGACACGAACCGGTCACCACCTCCGCAGCACCGAATGAACGTACAGTAGCCATCGTTTCAACAGATCAGTGCGGACAACGCACTATTTCTCATCCAGTTTTTGCATAAAACGCCCGCCCAAAAAGAGTGCGATGCCGTCAAAAATGAGACTGATACCGACAAACAGTCCGACCAGGTAGATGGAACTGAAAGGCCATCCGAGCAGGAAAAAGATACCCAGTCCCAGTGACAAGAGCGCATTGAGCAGCCAGATCCACCACCCTTTTGCCGGTTTCATGTTCATCGCCAGTCCAATACCCGCAAAGGCATCGGTAAAAAAGTAGATTGAAAAGAGCAAACCCAGTGTCGCGGCACCGCCCAGCGGTGAAAAGAGCATATAGAGTGAAACCAGAATCAGGGCAAAACTTTTCAACCATCCCATCCAGTCGCTTCTGTCGGTCTGCCAGGTAAAAAATGCCGCGGAGATCCCCGCAAAAAGCAACAACCACGAGACAAACACAACCGACGCCACGGTCATAAACGGTGGAAACGCAATCCCCGCGATCCCGAGCAGGATAAATACGATTCCCGCTATTTTGGCATGTTTGCCGAACTTTTTAAAGAGTGTCTCTTCTACCGGTATGTTCCACATTTATCAATCCTTTTCCATGAACAATCATTTTCCGTAATTATATTCTATTTTTTTATTTCCCGCTTGATGTTCTCATTTTAATTTTGAAACACCCTCAATACGTTAATCATTAACCGAAAATTAACGCAACGGCTCAATATAGTTAACCCTATATTAATCAACTAGTTTTACAATTTTACAATAAAAAACATAAATAACTTGGAGGTATACAATGACAAAAAGTTTCTTTTCACTGCTTACAGCAGCGGCACTGACAGCGACTTCGCTCTGGGCGACACAACCTGAAACGAAACAGCAAATCAATCCGTTTGAAGAGATTCAAAAGGTACAGCAGGAGATGGATCGCATTTTTCAGCAACTGCACCAAAGACTGATGCAGGATGCAAATTTCGCAAAGTTCAATACACAGTTTGCGGCATCTCCGGCGGTCGATCTCAAAGATGACGGAGACCACTATACACTCAAAGCGGATATTCCCGGCGCAGATGAAAAAAGCATCGACGTGACGGTCCAAAACGGTATGCTGACCATCAAAGCGCAAACCGTCAGAGAAGAGAAAGAGAAAAGGAAAAACTACCTGCGTCAGGAACGGTACGTCGGTAGTTTTGTCAGAGCGTTGTCACTTCCTTCCGACGTCGACACCAAAAATATGAAAACCGCTTATAAAAACGGTGTGCTTACCGTCACAATCCCCAAAAAGAAGTAACGAAACCCGTCTCAGGCGGGTTTCGCCCGCTTTAACAGATGCTTAACTCTTTTCAACTATAATCCGGACAATATTTACTCTCCTTACAAGCGAGTCATCATGCCGGTTGAAACTTTGAAACATCTTGTCGATTACGGAATTCTGGGATTGCTCGGATTGCTCGGGTTTATCACCGTCTGG
>WGAE01000150.1 GCA_015489185.1 Campylobacterales bacterium | reverse complement strand
AAACTGGGTGTCGCTTCGGTCAAAACGCCTCGCGCGATTTTGAGTGTTCCAAAAGATCAGCGCAATGCCTGTTACTATTCCAACTACTGCGGCAGTTACGGATGCAGCAGCGGTGCAAAGGGGAGCAGTCGTGCCGCGTTGTTGCAACCGGCGCTTGCGACGGGAAACGTGACGATTTTGCCCAAACATCATGTCAGCAGACTGTTAACGGATGAAAAAGGGAGGGTACGTGCCGCGGAGTGTCATACACAAGAGGGTGTTGTGGAGATCGAAGCGGATCTTTTCGTCGTGGCGGCACAGGCGATCGAAACAAGCAGGTTATTGCTAAATTCCAAAAGCCGTAAATTTCCCGACGGTTTGGGGAACAATTACGGGCAGGTCGGGAAAAATCTGCTCTTTTCGGCAGGCGGTGTTGTCAGTGGAGAATTGGATGAGACTGTTTTACCGCATCGCGCGCTTTTTACGGAGGGGCTATTTGTCAATCGTACTATCAAAGACTGGTATTTTCTGGATGCAAAGACCAAAGGGGGTATCAGCGAAGCGCTTTTTGAGCATGCCAATCCGATTTTAAAAGCGAACCGTCGCAAATGGAGTGAAGAGGGAGAACTGCTCTGGGGGAAAGCGTTGCAGCGTCGGTTGCTGGAGCAGTTTACCCAAAAGCGTCTGCTACAGTTTGAGATTTTCAACGACTGGTTGCCGAACGACGACTGTTTTGTCACGGTCGATGAACATTACAAAGATAAATACGGTATGCCGGTAGCCAAAGTACGTATCGGTTCACATCCTCAAAATGAAAAGATCGCAAATATCCTTGCGGATAAAACGGTACAGGTGCTTGAAACCCTCGGCGCGAAAAAGATTCGCAAAGATATCGGACCCTATCCGCCGCAAAATCTTCAGGCGGGAGGGTGTCGCTTCGGAAATGACCCGAAAACCTCGGTGCTTGATCGAAATTGTAAAGTGCATGAAGTAGATAACCTCTATATTACCGACGGATCTTTTATGCCCACAGGCGGAAGTGTGCCCTATACCTGGACAATCTACGCCAATGCGTTTCGTGTCGCGGACAGAATCAAACAGATTTTGCTATAATCGTATCAAAAAAGGCGTTTTTTTTGTACAGAAACGTTTCTCTTGATCTGTTACGACTTTTGATGGCCTTTATGGTCGTCGCGATCCATACTCGGTTTCTTTCGGATCTATCTGAAGCACTTTCATATGTGACTGTTGACGGTCTGTTTCGTATCAGTGTACCGGTCTTTTTGCTGATCAACGGGTTTTACTTTTATCCGGTTTTGCAACAGGGCAAACAACGCAGGTGGTTGAAGCGTATATTCGGGCTATATCTGATTTGGATGCTTTTTTATGCCTATGCGTGGCTGGATATTTCCGAGAATACGGTAACCGCCTGGCTGAAAGTAGTCCATCGTATGCTGTTTGGGTATCTCCATTTATGGTATGTGATCGGATTGTTTGGTGCCGCATTGTTTTTTTTGCGATTGCATCGTTTACCTTATTGGATATTGTGGTTTTCGGTCATTGTGACATTTTTTGCCGGGGAGTGGATCGTTTATGCCCGAACATACCATCTCTTTTACGGTTCTCCCCTGGATCGCCTGCTAGCCTTTGACTGGGTGCATCGCAATTTTTTGTTTCTTGCATATCCTTTTTTTACGATGGGGTATCTGTTACGCGCGCAGCAACTGGATCGTAAAGTATCGAAACCTTTTGTGGTTATTGCTGCAATTTTGACAGGAGGTCTTGTTCTGGCGGAAGCGTTTTACAACTATACTCATCCGCCGGCAGATACACTTGTAACACTGTTTTTGTTTGTTCCCGCACTCTTCCTGCTCTTTATACAGATGCCGTTTCAGGCAAAGAGTAAAACATTGGCGCTATATGCGTCGGCGATCTATTTTATTCATATCTTTTTCATCGGCTTGCTCAAAGAGCATAGCACTCTCTCCCCGACGCAGCTGACATTGGTCGTATTCGTACTTTCGGTGATTGCCGGGGCGCTGATCATCCGCCTGCACAAACGTTTTGGATTTTTGCTCTGAACCCTCCGGTATTTATGCCGATATATCGGATGATACAAACAGCGTATTGATTAGCTTAATATAAAATTAAGTGATCAAGTTATATGATGTTTTGAGATTATAGCAGTTGGAAGGAATTCATTTGGTAAAAGTTTACAGAAGTCAAAAAGCGTTTGAAAATGTGGCGACTCAGATACCTGTGTTGGCGTCGGAGGGGTATCTTTCGTCGAAGAGTGACGATTACGGCTGGTTTGTTTCCGAAGATTTTGTGCTTCCTTTTGTGATCGACAAAAAGTTGATTTTCAAAAGAATGATCTTCACACTGGAGCCTTTTGCACTTCATGAAGGGCTTGATGCCGATGCGCAAAAAGCGTTTTTGGATGAGGTGGTTGCCCTCACTGAAAAAGAGAATTTATGTGATTTTATCAATAAGGCGCAGTCGTACGTGGTTTTTGATGTTTGTCCGACCAAAGGGGTTTGCGCACCGTGGGGGACGTATGAAATCGATATCTCCAAAAGTGAAGAGGAGATTCTCGCTTCTTTCAACCAGTCGCACAGAAGGGCGCTGCGCAAAGCGATCAAAGAGGGAGTGGAGATTCGCTTCGATGTCGATCCGAAAGATACATGGGAGCTGGTGCATGAAACGGTCACAAGAGCCGGTTCGCTGGCTTGTCCTCCTTATGCATATTTCAAAAAGTCCAAAGAGAATCTGGGAGAGAACTGCTTATATGCGGGGGCGTACAAAGACGGCAAATTGCAGACGGTTTTGACGGTGTTGTTTGATGATTTTCGGGCTTATGAATTGTACGGCGGGAACAGGATCGGTGCGCCAAAAGGTGCCGGACAACTGCTGAAATATGAAGCGATGAAGTATGTCAAAGCACACTCGAAAGCGCCTGTCTTCGATCTTTGCGGTGCGAGAATCAACGTTAAACCAGACTCCAAATATGCCGCCATTCAGCAATACAAAGAGCGTTTCAGACCGACACTCAAAGAGGGATATGCCTTTAAAGTGATCATCAACCCGCTTAAAACCAAACTCTTCAATCTTCTGGTCAAACTTTACTCCAAACGCAAAGGGATGCGCTATGTTGATCCGATTGATCAGTTGCTGACGGGAGATTATGACTGATCGGGTACAGATGCAAACGCATCTGTATCGCTTTCTTTAAAAGTGTTGCGCAAATGATAAAACTTTCGTTCTATTATCACTTTTTCAGACGATACATTTCAGATAATGTTTCTTTTCTAACCCGTAGATAAATAGATTTCATGTATACTTGTGTTATCGTTTATCTGTCAAGGAGGATAGCATGGCACTGAGTGTACAGATCAACGCGAATGCGCGTATTTTCAGACTTTTTGATCTTGCGGATTTACTGCGTGAGTCGGATATTGACCTGGGGGCGGTTGACTGGTCGCAACAGGATGAGATCGATCGTCTTTACAAGCGCGTGACCGAATTTGTCGAAACAGGGGAAGTGGGTGCGTATGACGATATGCTTTTTCATATGCACGGGTTTGATCCCGAAACGGCGGAGATTACACTGCGGGATACCGAAGAGAGACAGGTACTGCCCGATGAACTGACACTGGTCAATCTGCCGGTGGGGGAGATTGTCAGGGAGATTGAAGGACTCGATGCGGGGAAAATCGTTTTGTCGACACTGACAAACGGGGACGCACAGTGGGATTTTGACAGCGACTTGAGTGTCGAGACGATTGATCCTTCGGCATTGTCGGTAGGGTATTTTGATTGCGGTGAAGAGACGGATCAGTATGATGTTCTGGCAAATGCGTTGTTTGATTATCTGTGCGATACCTTTTCGACGGATCGGATCGCGTACGATTCTGCAGGACTGGAGCTTGCCGATTTCGTTTTCCATCCGTCGGAAGTCTACGGGCAACTGTTTCGTATCGTCGAAGATGAAACGGGACTCAAAACAATCGAGAAAATCGATCCCTCTTCCGCGGCGCTGCAGGATCAGTCCTGGCAGTTACTGGTAAATCGTTTCAACGATATGTAATAACCTACGCAAATAAAAGGAGTATAGATGAAACAAACACTTTTTTTAACAATTGCCGCAGCAGTGTTGCTGCTTGGAGGATGTACGCAGGAGACACAAAACAGACTTGGACGTGCCATCCAGAACTGGACGGGAACCGACGGTGTGCTCGAAGTTTACAGCGGTGGAAAACTGGTGCGCAAATTTATCAAAATCGATAAGCTGACAACCGCCAGAAGTACGGAAGGGGATACCGACAGACCCTATCGTTTCGGATACGGTATTTTCGATGCCAACATGAACGGTGTCGCAGACAAAGGGGAAAAACGAGTCTATTTCGAGTTCAGTGACTATTCGACACAGTATATCTTTTATGAAAATCCCACACACTAAGGTTTGATATGGATTTGATTCCCCTGTTTGACAAACTGTTGCGTTATCGCTCCGTGACTCCGGATGATGACGGTGCTTTCGACTTTATCGAAGGGTATCTGGAGTCGTTCGAGACGATCTATCTGGAGAAAGAGGGGGTTAAAAACCTCTTTTTGTACAAGAAATTTTCCGAGGGGGATCATCTCTGTTTTGCGGGGCATATTGATGTCGTGCCGCCCGGTGAGGGGTGGGAGAGCGATCCGTTCGAGCCGCTTCACAAAGAGGGCAAAATCTACGCGCGTGGCGCGCAGGATATGAAAAGCGGGGTGGCGGCGTTTCTGAAAGCGTGTAAAGACGCCAAAAATTTTAACGGTACTTTGTCGATACTTTTGACTAGCGATGAAGAAGGTGATGCTACTTACGGCACGATCGAGATGATTCGAAAACTCGCATCGATCGATTTTCTGCCCGATTATGTTGTTGTCGCGGAGCCGACATGTGAGCAGGTTTTCGGCGACGCGATCAAAATAGGAAGACGCGGTTCGATCAACGGGGTTATTGAAAAGACAGGTATTCAGGGACACGCGGCGTATCCGGAAAAAGCGAAAAATCCGATTCACAAAGTGGCGCAGGTACTGCCGCATATGGCGGGAGCGTATTTGGATGAGGGGGATGAAAATTTCGCGCCGAGCCAGTTTGTGATTACCGACATTCGTGCGGGTATGGAGGTAACAAACGTTACGCCGGGCAAACTCAAAATGATGTTCAATGTCCGAAACTCCACCAAAACGACGATCGAAGATGTCGAAGCGTTTGTGGATAAATACTTTCATGAGATGGATTATACCCTTGTGCTCAATCAAAGCGCCAAACCGTTCGTGACCAATCGCAATTCAAAGGTGGTACGAAAGATGCTTGACGCCATCAAAGATGTGACGGGAGTCGATTCGAAACTTTCGACGGCGGGTGGTACGAGTGATGCACGCTTTTTCGGTGAATACGGTATCGATACAGTGGAATTCGGCGTGCTGAACGATACGATTCATGCACCGAACGAACGCACAAGTGAAGCCGAAGTTGAAGCGCTCTACGGGGTCTTTTCCCGTCTTATTGAAACATTTTGAAAGGAGATGGTGTGATTAAAAGAGAGCTCTGTTTTGAAACGCAGGCGGACGAGATGACGATAGCGGAAGCGTACGATGCGCTTTTTGCGGAGATGGAGAGCGGCAAGGCGGGTTATTATCTTTTGCCGGAGTCGGATATGGTTTCACGTATCGATGCCTTTATCGACACGTACGATTTCGACGCAAGAGGTATTCGAAACATTGTCGTCATCGGTATCGGCGGTTCGTCGCTCGGGACACGGGCGATCGATACGCTGCTGCGACATACGTCGTCACGAAACGGCAGACGGCTCGTTTTTTTCGAGAATGTCGATCCGCTTGAAATCTCTGACAATCTGGCAGATTTGCGTTTTGAAGAGAGCTTTTTTATCATGATCTCCAAATCGGGATCGACGATCGAGACGACATCGCACGTCAAGTTTTTACTTGCGCACTTTGAAGTTTCGATTGACAGCGAGCGTTTCCGTGAACATTTTGCGTTTATCACCGATGCCGATTCACCGCTGGATCAGTTTGGTAAAGATGCCGAAGTACCGGTATTTCATATTCCACACAATGTGGGAGGGCGTTTTTCCGTACTCTCCGCGGTCGGTCTTTTACCGCTTCGACTGCTTGGTTATGATACGCGTGCCTTGCTGGCGGGTGCGGGTGCGCTGAAGAACTCCTTTTTCGAACGTAAGGAGGATCTGCTGGTGCTCAAGGCGCACCACTATGCGAAGCATCACAAAGAGGTTCCGATCAACGTGCTTTTTTCCTACGGCAGCAGCTTTCGGGACTTCAATGCCTGGTACGTACAGCTCTGGGGTGAATCACTGGGCAAGAAGCGTTCCGACGGGACACATGTGGGATTGACACCGGTGGGTATCATCGGCTCGATCGATCAGCACTCCTTTTTGCAGCTTTTGATCGAAGGTCCGCGTGACAAAACGGTGACGATGATCAAAGTGGACGACTTTGAAAAAGAGATCGAAATTCCAGATATTTCGCTGCCTCATATCGAAAAGACAGACTACATCAACGGACACACTTTTCAGGAACTGCTCAACGCACAGTGCGACGCGACGATGGAGAGTATCATGCAGCAGGGAATCAGCGTCGACGAGATCGAGATGGGGCGATTGGATGAATACAACGTCGGTTATCTGATTATGTATTATGAATTGCTGACATCGCTTTGCGGTCACTTTCTGGGTGTAAACACCTACGACCAGCCGGGTGTGGAGCTTGGAAAACAGATATTGAAGGAGAAATTTGCCCGATAACCGTTTTGTCGTTTTTACGGATCTGGACGGAAGTCTGCTCGATCATGGAGACTACAGTTTCTCCGGAGCGCTTTCGATGCTTGACTATCTGCGCAGACACCAAATTCCTCTCATTTATACAACCAGTAAAACCCGCCGTGAGTGCCTGGCTTTGCAAAAAGCGATGCAGATCAGTGCGCCGTTTATCGTCGAAAACGGTGCGTGCATCTGTTTTCCTGACGGTGAAGAGGTGCTGCTGGGACGTCCTCATGAAGAGATTGCCGCTTTTATCGACAAATATAAAGAGCGTTTCGGGATTCACGCTTTTAAGGATATGTCTGTCGAAGAGATCGCTCGCCATACCGGTTTTTCACCAAAACAGGCGGCTTTGGCAAAAGCACGGGAGTTCAGTGAACCCTTCCTGATCGATCTCCAAATGGATATTGACGGATTGCGGGAGAGGGCGCAAGCGGAAGGATTTACAATTTTACGCGGCGGCAGATTTTACCACTGTGTCGGAGCAAGGCAGGATAAGGGTGCCGCGGTTCGCAAAGCGATGGAGTGTTATCCGGGGTATCTTAGCATCGGACTGGGAGACAATTTCAACGACATCCCGTTGCTGGAGTCCGTCGATGTCCCGATCCTGATTCCAAGGCACGGTGGGGATTTTATCCCTTTTGAACGTGAGGGACTCAGACGTGCGCCGTATGAGGGGAGTCGCGGCTGGAACGCAGCCTTGAAAGCCTTTTTCGATGCGTACGATAAATGATGCAATCGCACTGTTTCAAGCGGGTCTGGATGCCGTTCGTCCCGAAAACCTCATCTTCGATCTCTCCGATCTGCCGATAAATCAACCCGTTACACTGCTTGGGTCCGGGAAAGCAGCATGCGCTATGGCGCGGCGTATCGCTCCGGATCTGAAGATTGTACAAAGTTTCCTCGTTTCCTCTGAAATCTCCGGTTGTGACGGGCGTTTGAGGGCGTTTCAAAGTACACACCCCGATGTCACATCCCGAAGCCTTGAAGCGGGATCGCAGATGATGGATATGGTAGAAAGACTGGGAGAGGATGACTTCATGATCTATCTGCTTTCGGGCGGAACTTCGGCGATGCTAGAGTTACTGCCGCCACAGATTGATTTGGAAGCGTTGCATCGACTCAACCGTCGGTTACTCAACAGCGGTGCGTCGATTGGGGAAATCAATGTCGTACGCAAACTTCTCTCCCGTATCAAAGGCGGTAAACTAGGTGCAGCGTGCAAAGCAAAAGGAAAAGTCTTTGTCGTCAGTGATGTGATCGGCAACGATCTGGAGACAATCGGTTCCGCACCGCTGTATCGGGATCGTTCGACCCGAGAAGAGGCGATTGCGGTTTTACGAAAATATCAAATCTTCGACGATCTTCCCGAAACGATTTTGCGCTATTTGCACGATTCCGCATCGGAAACTCCCGATACGGCAAATCTGAATCTTGTGCATGAAGTGATCGCATCCAACGAAACGGCACTGGATGCGATTTGTGAGCGTGCGGCAGAAAGAGGCTATAAAGTAGCGGTACGCGAGAGCGGTCTGACGGGTGATGTCGCAGATGCGGCGGCGTATATTTTGGCACGGGCAAGGGCGATTGAGCGTGAAAAATCGGTGCTGGTGTTTGGAGGAGAGACGACGGTGACGGTGCGCGGAAACGGTAAAGGAGGACGCAATCAGGAGCTTTGTCTGCATATTTTGCAACAAATGAAAGCATCCGAGCGTTATACTTTTCTGAGTGCCGGTACCGACGGTATTGACGGAGTGACGAATGCGGCGGGAGCCTGTGTTTCGTGGCGACACAAATGTGATGCGGTGCGCAAATATATTCGCAACAATGATGCGTGGCGTTTTCACCGCAAATACGGTACATTGATCGAAACGGGAGCGACAGGCACCAATGTAGCGGATGTGATGATACTGATAAAGGAATAAACGATGTCCGACTTTTTTCAAAACGGGGTCATTACCACGATTCCTAAAATAGGCAGTCGCACGATCGAAGAGATGGAGGAGATGTTACTCAAACTCTCGAAGCGGCGCAATATGGTGCTGCTTTTGCCTGCACTCTACAGTGAGTTTGAGACGCCGGCGATGCAAAAGATTGTTGAAGAGCTACAGCAGGTGCGTTATCTCTATCGGATCGTTGTAGGGCTGGATCAGGCGGATGCGGAGGAGTTTGCGCGTGTTCGGGCGTTTATGAAGGATTTGCCTGTTCCGGTAGATGTGATCTGGAACGACGGACCGCGGATCAAGGCGTTGAAAAAGGAGTTGCAGGAGGCGGGTTTCGAGTCGATCGAACGCAGGGGAAAAGGGTTGAATGTCTGGCTGATGCTGGGATACATTCTCTCCGATCAGGATGCATATGCCATTGCGGTGCACGATTGCGATATTGTCAACTATACCCGTGAAATCCCCGCACGGCTACTTTATCCGATTGTACATCCGGGGTTTGACTATGAGTTTAACAAAGGGTACTACGCCAGGGTGACCAACCGTGTTCACGGACGTGCGACGCGTCTGTTCTATACACCCTTTTTGAAGTCACTGGAGCGGATTTTCGGAAAAAATCGCTATCTTGATTATATGGGAAGTTTTCGATACGCGCTTTCCGGTGAGTTCGCTTTTATCCGTTCACTGGCGCGTGGTATTCGCATATCGCCGACGTGGGGGCTGGAGGTGTCGACACTGAGTGAGGTCTACTATAACACTTCGAGAAAACGGATTTGTCAGTCGGAGATTATGGAGAGTTACGAACATAAACATCAGGAGATCGGCGTTGAGGCGTGTGACGGTGTTTCGAAGATGACCAAAGAGATCGCGGAGACGATTTTTCGTATCATGAGCCAGACGGGGGTGACCTTCTCGACGGCAAATTTCAACGCGCTTTTGACAACCTACTATGAAGAGGCGCAGCGGGCAATCGCACAATATAGTGTGATTTCGGAAGTGAACGGTTTACAGTACAATCGAAAAGCCGAACTACAGGCGATCAAAGCTTTTACCGATGCACTGCGTGCCGCCAAGGAGGAGTTTAACCGCGATCCGATGGGTGTTCCCTCACTGGCACCCTGGACGGCGGTACGCTCTGTTTTGCCGAGTTTCAGTTACAGATTTCAGGAAGCGGTCAGGCAGGATAATGCAGGGAATTGAGCGATCAATTTTGACGGAACTGGTATTTTTATACGGTGAAGCAGAAGCAGGAGAAGTTGCCGAAAAAATCGATCTTCTGATTCGTAAATATCGCAAACGTATTCCCGGATGCAATTACCGTCCGACGCATCAGGATGTCGTGTTGATCATCTATGCCGATCAGGTTGTACGTCCGGGTGAAGCGCCGCTTGTGACACTGCGAAAGTTTCTGAAGGAAGAGATGCAGGGGCTGATCAATTCGGTGCATCTGCTGCCCTTTTATCCCTCTTCTTCGGATGACGGCTTTTCGGTGATCGATTACAAAGAGGTTGCGCCCGGACTTGGAAACTGGGATGATATTGCCACACTGGCACAAGATTATCGACTGATGTTTGATGCGGTTTGCAACCATGTTTCGCAGTATCATTTCTGGTTTCGTGCGATGCTCGCCGGTGACAAAAAGTATGCGACCTATTTTTATGAAGTGGATCCCGAAACGGATTTGCACCGGGTCGTACGTCCCAGAACGACGCCCCTTTTGCATCCGTTTACGGATGTGTATGGTAACAAGCACCATATCTGGACAACATTCAGCCGCGATCAGGTTGATCTGAATTACCGCTCGTCGGAACTGCTGCTTGAGATTTTGGAGACGCTACTCTTTTATGTGTGGCGCGGTGCGAAACTGCTTCGTCTGGATGCGGTCGCTTTTTTGTGGAAAGAGGCGGGGACGGAATCAATCCATCTGCCGCAGACGCATGCGTTGATTCGTCTGATGCGCAAAGTACTTCATGAAGTCTCATCCGATGTATTGCTGGTTACGGAGACAAATGTTCCGCATGAAGAGAATATCTCCTATTTCGGGGGGCTTGAACCCGAAGCCGATATGGTCTACAATTTTGCCTTGCCGCCTTTGCTGGCGTATGCAGTACAAAGCGGTGATGTGCAGATATTGACACAATGGGCGCAGAAGCGTATGAAGGCAAGAAAAGGCGCCTGTTTTTTCAATTTTACCGCCAGTCATGACGGATGCGGGCTAAGACCGGTGCGCGGACTTTTACCGCCTGAAGCGATTGATGCTTTGACAGAAACGGTGGAAAAACGTGGCGGTTATGTGTCGTATCGTACGTTGCCGGACGGAAATCGTGAAGCGTATGAACTCAATATGAGTTATATCGATATCATTTCTGATCCGAGTGATCCAATTTCTCTTCGGCTAAAAAAGATGTTGCTGACACAGGCGGTGATGCTGGCACTGCCGGGGATTCCGGGCATCTATTTTCACTCTTTGGTCGGTTCGACGAGTGATTTTGATGCGGTGATGAAAACAGGGAAACTGCGTGCGATCAACCGTGAAAAGTGCAATGTGGATCGATTGTGCAAAATGTTACATGAAACGGGATCGCTTCGGGCGGAGATTTTTTCAGGTATGAAAAAACTGCTTCGTATACGTCAGGAGGAGCCGCTTTTTGATCCCTACGGGGAGAGTGCATATTTTAGTCTGGAGGATGCGGTTTTCGGTATCCGGCGATTTGACGAAGAGAGCGGAACATCGTTGCTTGCACTGCATAATTTTTCAAATCGGACGATAATATGCAATATATCAAATTTTCTCTCTTTTGGAGGTTATGATCTTATAGCCGAAAGAAGGGTGGAAAATGGTATGATAACGCTTGATGCGTATGCGATTGCGTGGATTAAATATGAAGAGGATGATACATGAAAATCAACAAATGTCTGTTTCCCGCAGCCGGTTACGGGACCAGGTTTCTTCCTGTTACAAAAGCGATGCCCAAGGAGATGTTGCCGATTCTGACAAAACCGCTGATCCAGTACGGTGTCGAAGAGGCGGTAGAAGCGGGAATGCATACGATGGCGATTATAACCGGGCGTGGTAAAAGAGCCATTGAGGATCATTTTGATATCTCCTATGAACTGGAGCATCAGATTCAGGGAAGTTCCAAAGAACACTTGTTAACGGAGATTCGTGCACTCATCTCTAAATGTACCTTTACCTATACCCGTCAGATTGAGATGAAGGGGCTGGGAGATGCGATTTTAAAAGGTGAAGTGTTGATCGGGAAAGAGCCGTTTGCGGTGATATTGGCGGATGATTTGTGTATTAACGAAGAGGGGAGCGGTGTCTTGACACAAATGCTCAAACTTTACCAGAAATACAAATGTTCGATTGTCGCAATTATGGAAGTACCGATTGAAGAGACCTATAAATATGGGGTGATTGACGGTAAAGAGCTGGAAGATGGAGTTTTCATGGTAACGGAGATGGTCGAAAAACCGGAGCCCTCCGAAGCGCCGTCAAATCTGGCGATTATCGGGCGTTATATTTTGACACCGGATATCTTTTCCGTGCTTAAATCAACCAAACCGGGTAAGAACGGGGAGGTACAGATTACGGATGCGTTGATGACACTGGCACGTACCGGAATGGTACTGGCGTGTAAGTTCAAGGGGAAACGTTTTGACTGCGGAAGTGTCGAGGGGTATGTCGAAGCAACCAATTATCTTTACAATCTCGAAAGAGAAAAGTAACGGGAAGTAAAAAGGAAGAGAGTACGCGGAAGCGGAATCAGAATTTGTATTCCGCTCCGAAAGTGAGTTGATTGATATCGTCTTCAAATTTGGTGTAGTTCGTATAGATTGTGTAATTTTCGCCCAGATCGAATGCCGCACCGATACCACCACTAATAGCAATATCTTTTTTATAGGTTTTCGAATCACCCATCGCATCGGAATTGGTGTGGATATTGAGGGTCGATTTGATACTTTCATAAACCACACCGAGTCTCGGTTTAATACTCAGCCGATTGATTTTCCAGATATAGGTTCCATACAATCCAAGCGACCAGAAGTCGACATCATGGGTTTGTCCCGCAAACTTTGCTTCCGGTTTTGTCAGACCGATGGTTCCTTCTAATTCCAGTCCGATATCACTGTATATATCTTTTCCGGCATTCAGGACCAATGCGCTTCCGGCATCGAATTTATCGTTCTTGATGACATCCTGCAATGCAAAACCTACACCCACACGGTCCAGATACGACTCGCTTGCATCGGCGGCAAAAAGAGTGGTACTTGCGAAGAGACCTGCTGCGAATGCGGTCAGTAACTTTTTCATAACAAACTCCTTCACTTCTTAATCTATATTATATTCAATAAAGTTTAAAATAAAATTTATGTTTATATATATTTTGTTATAATTCCCGAAATCAAATCTAAAGGACGGCAATGACAAGAGTAACGACGGAAAATGCTCCTGCAGCGATCGGCCCATATTCTCAGGCGATCAAAGCGAACGGTTTCATTTTTACATCGGGACAAATTCCCCTGACTCCGGACGGGAAACTGGTCGAAGGTGATATTCATGAACAGACCAGACAAGTATTGACCAATCTCAATGCGGTACTCGAAGCAGCGGGAAGTTCCCTGGAACATATCGTCAAAACAACGATCTATTTGACAAACATGGATGATTTTATCGCGGTCAATACGGTTTATGCGGAGTTTTTTGCGGGTGCGTATCCCGCCAGAAGCACGGTGGCGGTCAAGACATTGCCTAAAAATGTTCAGATTGAAATCGATGCGATTGCGCTTGATGTAGGTCAGGAGTACCATTTTTAGCGATTTAAACTGCTATTAATGTAGTTTTTTGTAAAATCGGCGTTCAAAATTCAGAAACAAGGACATAATGATGTATGCTATCATTAAAAGCGGCGGTAAGCAATACAAAGTCCAGGAAGGAGATTATCTCAATCTCGATAAACTTGGCGCTTCCCCGAAAGAGAAGATCACTCTTACAGAAGTACTTGCCGTAAATGACGGTGAGCTGAAGATAGGTACACCTTACGTAGAAGGTGCGGCGGTAGAGCTTGAGGTTGTAGCCGAAGGCAAAGATAAAAAAGTGATTATTTACAAAAAGAGACGCAGAAAAGACTCCAAACTGAAAAAAGGTTTCAGAAGAGAGTATACACGTGTTAAAGTAACGAAAATTTCCGCCTGATCGTACATCGTCGGCAGAACAGAACGTAAAAGGGGCGACGGGTTTCAAACCCGCCGCCCCTTTTTTTTATGCCTGGTTCGCGGAGCGAACCGTAGATTAGAGTTCTTCCGCGTGTTTTGCGAGATATTCCGCGACACCGTTAGGATCAGCCTTCATTCCTTCTTCACCTTTATGCCATCCCGCAGGGCATACTTCTCCATGCTCATCTGTAAAGAGCATCGCATCAATCATACGAATCATTTCGTCGATATTTCTACCCAATGGAAGATCGTTGATGACCGCATGTCTGACGATCTGATTCTTATCGATCAGGAATGAACCGCGAAGTGCCACGCTTTCATTGTAGAGTACATCGTAGTCACGTGCGATCTGTTTTGTGATATCCGCTACGAGCGGGTAACGAACCTGACCGATACCACCTTCGCTAACCGGTGTGTTTTTCCAGGCGAAGTGAGAGTATTGGCTGTCTACCGAACATCCGATGACATTGATGCCTCTTGATGTGAATTCGTCGAGTCTGTGATCGAATGCGATGATCTCTGAAGGACATACGAATGTAAAATCGAGTGGATAGAAGAAGAGAACTGCACCGTTTTCACCGAGATTTTCACTCAGTTTAAAATCATCGACGAATGTGTTGTCTCCAAGAACGGCGGTTGCAGTAAAATCAGGTGCTTTGTTTGTCACTAACATAATTTAATCCTTTTTGTAAAATTTATTTGCGGAAAAATTTTATCGAATATTGGCTTAAATGAAGATAATGTATACAGAAATTGATAGAAAAAGATTTTTTTTGTTAAAATAGTCGCGATTTTTATTATACTGACAGGGAACTTATATGTTGAAAAATTATCTTTTTACCAGTGAGTCGGTGACGGAAGGTCACCCTGACAAAATGGCCGACCAGATCAGCGATGCCATTTTAGATTATATCATCGAAAGAGACCCTAAAGCGCGTGTTGCGTGTGAAACGCTTCTTTCCAACGGATTTTGTGTCATTGCGGGAGAGTTGAAAACCACGACATATGCACCTATGCAGGATATTGCGAGGGAAGTGATTCGTGAAATCGGTTATACCGATGCACAGTACGGGTTTGATTATCGCAGTGCGGGAGTGCTAAACGGTGTGGGTGAGCAGAGTGTCGATATCAACCAGGGGGTTGATCAGGCGGGCGGTGAAATCGGTGCTGGTGATCAGGGGTTGATGTTCGGATACGCGTGCAGGGAGACGGATGTACTGATGCCTCTTCCGATCCATATGGCGCATCGTCTGACACAGGGACTTGCCGAAGCGCGCAAAAGCGGACGTATTCCGTTTCTCAGACCTGATGGAAAAGCGCAGGTGAGTATTCGTTACGAAGACGGTATGCCTGCAGAAATTGATACGATCGTGATCTCTACCCAGCACGCACCGAGTGTGGAACAAAATACGCTCAAAGAAGCGGTGATCGAAGAGGTGGTCAAGAAGAATATTCCTGAGGGTATCAAAGCGGACAATATCAAATATCATATCAATCCTACCGGGCGTTTTGTCATCGGTGGACCGCAGGGAGATGCCGGATTGACGGGTAGAAAGATCATCGTTGATACGTATGGGGGGAGTTGCCCGCACGGCGGTGGTGCGTTTAGTGGAAAGGACCCTTCAAAAGTGGACAGAAGTGCCGCGTATATGGCGCGTTATATCGCTAAGAATCTGGTTGCGGCAGGCGTATGTGACAAAGCAACCGTACAATTGGCTTATGCGATCGGTGTTGTGGAACCGGTATCGATTATGGTCGATACGCACGATACCGCAAAAGTGGATGAAACGAAACTGGAAGCATGTGTCAGAGAGTTTTTTCGCCTGACACCAAGAGGTATTATCGAGAGTCTCGACCTTTTGCGACCGATATATCGCAAAACGGCGGCATACGGGCATTTCGGGCGAGAACTGGAGACATTCAGCTGGGAAAAAACGGACAAAGTGTCACAAATTAAAGACTATTTCGGGTTAAAATAAGCAAAAACTATAATTTTAGTTTCATTTTATATTTCGTATGTTATAGTTTGATTCAACTTATCAAAGAAAGTGAAGGAGAAAATATGGCAGTTATTATTACAGATATCTGTATCAACTGTGGGGCATGTATCGATGAGTGTCCGGTAGAAGCGATTGTTGACGATGAGGATAACCCAACTGGAGAAGAGATCTATTATGTTTATCCGGACAAATGTGTCGAGTGTGTAGGATACCATGATACACCGGCATGCGCGGAAGCGTGTCCGACAGAGGGTTGTATTGTCTGGGGTGATTGTGCAGAAGGTAGCACATGCTCTGAAAATCGCGGTGAAAAAGGCGAACCTGTTATCGAAGAATAACACTTGAAATCTTCCGTGTCATCCGCACTTATGGTTGCGGATGACTACCTTTCCCCTTAATTTCTTTCGTTTAAACTTTATTATAGATTTCATTTGATATACTCTCAGCCTTTATTTTAAGACTAATACAAGCCTGGAGTAGACAACAATGGAACAAACACTATCCATCATCAAGCCCGATGCAGTGCAAAAAGGTGTTATCGGTAAGATAATCGACAGATTCGAAAGCAACGGTCTGCGTATTGCAGCGATGAAAAAAATCAAACTGACCGAAGAGATGGCGGGCGGTTTTTATGCTGAGCATAAAGAGAGACCTTTTTTCGGTGAACTTGTCGCATTCATGACCAGTGGACCGGTCGTGGTGATGGTACTTGAAGGGGAAGACGCTATCGCAAAAAACAGAGAGCTGATGGGTGCGACCAATCCCAAAGAGGCGGCTCCCGGAACAATTCGCGCGGACTTTGCCGAGAGTATCGACGCAAACGCGGTACACGGAAGCGACTCGAAAGAGAGTGCGGCACGTGAAATAAAGTATTTCTTTAGCGATATTGAGATATTATAAGAAATTATAAAATTTTATGAGAATAGCGTTTCGGAAAATCAGCTCAAATGCAAGTCCGTTTGAGATCAAAAATCGTGCCTATATTTCAAAAGGTACGTTCCGAAGACTTTCTCATACACTTGTAGAACTCGATTTCAGGCTTTATGCGCCGGTAAAGCGTATCTGTGACAGGTGCGGTGCCGAATATCTGCATGAAGTAGATGAAAAAATCACCCTGAAAGTGAGTGACGGCGCTTTCAAAGGGGAAGACCTCGACGTGATCGAATGTTTCGACCACTATGTCGATTTTGATGCGATCATTTCGGGAGAGATTGAAGCGGAAAAGAGTGATTACCATTTTTGTCCGCAATGTCAAGAAACAGAAAACAACCAAGGAGAATAAATTATGGCAGTACCAAAGAGACGTGTAAGTAAAACCAGAGCGGCAAAAAGAAGAACACACTATAAGCTAACTTTACCCAGACCGGTCAAAGATGCCGACGGAACATGGAGAATGCCGCACAGAATCAACAAAACTACGGGTGAATACAAAGCGTAAGTTTTCATTATGTACACGATTGCGGTAGATGCGATGGGCGGGGACTTCGGTGCCGAGCCCAATATCAAAGGGACCCTGCTGGCGTTGAAAAAGAGTAAGAAGAAGTTCAATGTCATTTTGGTAGGTGATCCCACCACTTTTGCGGAAAAAATTCCGAAAAAACTCGCCAAATATATCGAGATTTACGAAACCAAAGATGTTTTCGGAATGCATGAAAGTGCAACGGATGTGCGCAAACGTAAAGACTCTTCCATATACAAGGCGATAGAACTTGTCAAAGAGGGGAAGGCGGACGCGGTTGTCTCTGCAGGACACAGCGGTGCGACGATGGCACTGGCGACCCTTCAGATCGGTCGTGTCAAGGGTGTGCAACGTCCGGCGATTGCTACACTGATGCCGACCGAAACAGGGGGTAAAACGCTGGTTTTAGATGTCGGTGCCAATACCGACTGTAAACCTGAGCATCTCTTCCAGTTTGCGATTTTGGGTGAAGCGTATGCAAAAGACGTACTTGGTGTCTCATCACCGCGTGTCGGATTGCTCTCCAACGGGGAAGAGGATACCAAAGGTAATGAAATCACTAAAACAACCTACCGCATGTTACAGCAGATGGACGCATTTGTCGGAAATGTCGAGGGTAACGATATCTTCAACAACAGTGTCGACGTCGTCGTCTGTGACGGATTTGTGGGAAATATTTTGCTCAAAACGAGTGAAGGGGTTGCCAGCTCCATTTCGAAATTGATCAAAATGAATATCAAACGATCTCCACGTGCGCTTACCGGTGCTTTGCTGATGCGCCGTGTTTTCAAGCTTCTGAAAAAACAGATCGATTATGCCGAATACGGCGGTGCACCGCTTATCGGTGTCAACAAACCGACAATCATATGTCACGGTAAAAGCAACCATATAGCGATCAAGAATGCGATATATCAGGCGATCTCGTTTGCGGAATCGAATATTAACGAAGATATTGCCAAAAATATCGCATCGTATCAAATCGATAACTAAAGGATTTCCCGTGTACGCATCGTTCAAATCGATTGGGGCATATATCCCGCCCAAAAGTCTTACAAACAAGGATCTTGAAGAGATCGTCGATACGAGTGACGAGTGGATCAAGCAGCGTACCGGGATAGAGAACCGATTTCTCGCAACAGATGAACAGTCTACCAGCGATCTGGCGTACGAAGCCGCAAAAGTGGCGATTGAGCGCAGCGGTCTGAAGAAAGAGGAGATCGATGCAATTATCTGTGCGACGATTACCCCCGACTATTTCTGTATGCCTTCGACCGCGTGTGTCGTGGCGGATAAACTGGGTATCAAAAACATAACGGCATTTGATATTTCCGCCGCATGCAGCGGGTTTGTCTACGGATTAAATATCGCCAGAGCATTTGTTGAATCGGGTCTGAAGCGTAATGTACTGATCATCGGTGCGGAAAAGATGAGTTCAATCGTCGACTATACCGATCGTACAACCTGTGTGTTGTTCGGTGACGGTGCGGGTGCCGCGGTGATCGGGACGACAGACAAGAAAGAAGAGGCGATTTTGGATGTGCATACCTCTTCGGACGGGGAGTATCAGGATTTTCTGATCACCCCGGGCGGCGGCAGTAAATATCCCTGCTCTCAGGATGTCATTGACAAACATATGCAGTATCTGAAGATGAAAGGGAACGAAACATTCAAACTTGCCGTCAATACATTGACCAAAGATGTGACGCGTATTTTGGAAAAGAACGGCTTGACCAGTGACGATATTGACTACTTCATTCCCCATCAGGCAAATTTTCGTATTATCGATGCAGTCGGCAGGAAACTGAAGTTTCCTGAAGAAAAGATCGTTCTGACCGTTGCCAGGTACGGCAATACATCGGCGGCTTCTATCCCGATGGCGATCAATGACTGGTACGAATCGGGTAAACTCAAAACAGGTGATTTGATGCTGCTGGATACTTTTGGCGGCGGTTTGACCTGGGGAAGCGCACTCGTACACTTTAATCAAAAATCTTCATGAAAATCTTCGAAGACGACCTGATCTATATTGAGACTGAATCTTCCGAGATTCCCTGGCTGAAGATCTTCTCCGTAACTCCGTACAAAGAGTTTTCTGAAGCGCCTCAGCCGCTTAAAGCGCGTATCTGGGAAGTGCTGGATATTGTTGAAAAAGAGATGCTCTCTTTTTTCAATCCGGATAAAATTAACATTGCCTCTTTCGGTAACTATCTGCCGCATCTGCATTTTCACATTATGGCACGGTTTCGCAACGACTCCTTTTTCCCGGAGCCTATGTGGGGCGAGAAACAACGCGAAGGCACCTACAGGCTTGAAAATTTTTCGGCGTTTATTGAGCAATTGCAAAAAAAGCTATAGTCCCTGTTGTACAATCGACCACAGTTTTTCGACTTCATGATCTGAGAGCAAAAGGGTACTTTTAGTTGCAAAAAGTGTGTGAAGTGCTTCGGTAGAGAAGGTCTCTGCAAAAAGGCAGGAGGGATGTGCGGGTAAAAAACCGCGTGTCAGGACGGTTTGGGTATCGATTGTTTCATTACACAAAAAACAGACAAAATCTTCATGAAGGCGCCCTTCATGAGAGAGCAGATGCAGATATCCCTCGACAAGTGTACGTATCGGGTTTTGACGGGTAAATTTCCGATTCATCGTTTCGAGCAGTTCGAAATAGAACGCATCAACCTCTTCGATATCCTGAAGGTGACGATAGAGTAGTTTGATAAACTGTTGCCAGTAGTAGAACTTTTTGACGTCGCCAAGCCACGGGCTGCCCAGATGCAATACATCCCGGAGCATACCGATTGAGGATTTCACGCTGGTGCGTATTTCGAAATCGAGTTTGTATCCCAGATGTATACTGGCATGACGGGCACCGTAAAACCTGTAAACAGTTTTTAATCTTTTTTGTGTTAAAAGCGTGACGATCATATCTTCGTCTTTGACTTTAACGGTGTTGAGAATATAGCCCTGCATACGGTGTCCCGGCTCAAATTAAACTGAATTTTACCACGTGTTGGATATAATAAGCAACTTTTTATTAAAGGTTGTTTATGGATTTACTCAGAAGCTTTAAAGACAACTGTGGTTTCGGATTGCTTGCCAACGTACACAACGTACCCTCCCATCAAAATGTAGAAGACGCGATTACCGCGCTAGAGCGAATGATGCACAGGGGTGCGATTGCGGCGGACGGTAAGAGTGGTGACGGAAGCGGACTGCTGTTTGGAATGCCAAAGCGCTTCATGAAGAAGATTGCCAAAGAGCACGGTGTGGATCTTCCTGAGCAGTTTGCCGTCGGTATGCTCTTTTTGCAAAATGAACAACAGCATGAAAAGATCGAGGAGATCTGTACTAATAACGACATTCGCGTGCTCCTCTTCAGAGATGTACCGGTAAATACCGATGCACTCGGAGAGCAGGCGCTTGCGACGTTGCCGAAAATTACCCAGGTGTTTCTGGCGCCAAATTCCATTATCGCAACCAAACGTTTCGACGCACTACTCTATTTGACCAGACGGGAACTCGAACATCACTTCAAAGATGAGCCGGAGTTCTATATTCCCTCTTTCTCTTCTTCGGTCATTGCCTACAAAGGGCTGGTGATGCCGACACACATCAAATCGTTCTACAAAGATTTGAGCGATCCCGATTTCGAAGTCGGTTTTGCGCTTTTTCATCAGCGCTTTTCGACCAATACATTGCCACAGTGGCGACTTGCGCAACCTTTCCGTGCCATTGCGCACAACGGTGAAATCAACTCGATTTCCGCCAACCGATACAACGCTGCGGCAAAGAGTGAGTGGATAGAGAGTCCGGTTTTTTCCAAAAAAGAGCTTGAAAAACTTTTGCCGATTACACAGGCAGATCAGAGTGACAGTGCGAGTCTGGATAATATGTTCGAGTTTCTGATTGTTAACGGAATGGATTTCTTCAAGGCGGCACGTGCGCTCATTCCTGCTCCGTGGCAAAACGCGCCGCATATGGATTCGCACCTGCGTGCGTTTTACGAATACATGAGTACCTGTTTCGAAGCGTGGGACGGTCCGGCTGCGGTCAGTTTGACGGACGGTCGTTATATCGGTTGTATACTCGACAGAAACGGTCTGCGTCCGGCAAAATATATCATCACCAAAGATGATCGCATCATTATCACAAGTGAGTACGGAGTGCTTGACGTGGATGAGTCGCTGATCATCGAACGGGGACGTCTGCAAAGCGGTCAGATGATCGGTGTCGACTTGAAATTTGGAAAAATCCTCAAAACCGAGGAGATTGACAACTATCTCAAATCGACCAACTCTTATGCGGATTGGTTGAATCAAAATATGACCTATTTGCAAGAGTTCGTCGAGTTGCCGTTTAACGAAACACGTTGTTATGAACTCGATGAACTGGCAAAGCGCCAGCGTTTTGCGAATATTACTGAAGAGATTCTCGAAATGGTCGTCGAACCGATGATGAACGACGGCAAGGAGAATACCGGGGCGATGGGGGATGATACGCCGCTTGCGTGTTTTAGTAACAAACAGCGCAGTTTCAGCGACTTTTTCAAGCAAAAGTTTGCGCAGGTGACTAACCCGCCGATCGATCCGATTCGTGAAAAGGTTGTCATGAGCCTCAATACGGGATTTGGTGAAATTCGCAATATTCTTTCCGAAGATCCGGAACATGCAATTCGCCTTAAAGCGATCTCTCCGATCCTGATGGAAGAGAAATACGAAGTGCTGTTGTCATTCGGTAATGAAAAACACCCGCGCTATCGTCCGGAGTACAAGAACAAAATCTTCTCTACACTTTTTGAAAAAGATCTGAAAAAATCACTCGATAACCTGGTTTCGGAGATTGTTCGAAGTGTACGGGAAGAGGGCGTGCGTATTATCATTCTCGATGATCGCGGATCGGGAGAGAATTTGAAGTACATCCCCATGACCATGGTGGTCGGACGTCTGAATAAAGTATTGCTCGAAGAGAAACTTCGACACCTGACCTCGACGATTGCGATCAGTGCCGAAGCGATCGATTCACACTCTTGTGCAACGATGATCGCTTACGGTGCGAACGCGATCTATCCCTATCTGCTCTATGCCTCAGTGCTGGAGATTTGTAAGCGCAAAGGTATAGACGGCTATGAACAGAAACACTTTTTCAAAAATGTCCACCATGCGCTTGGTGCGGGACTGCTGAAAATTATGTCAAAAATGGGTATATCGACGATCGCGTCGTATCGCAACTCGTCGCTTTTTGATGTTATCGGTTTGAGCAACGAGATTGTCGATGACTGCTTTCCTGATTCACACGGTTTGATCCCGGGACTTGGCTATGAAGATATCGAAGCACGTATCGACCGTGCGTATCGTAACGCGATCGAGGTAGATGAGCGCAAAAAACTTTTTCCACTTGAAATCGGAGGTTTTCACAAATATATCCACGGCAACGAACACCACGACTATTCGCCGCCGGTAGTCAATAAACTTCATGAAGCGTGTGTCAGCGGGAAAGAGGAGGATTTTGAAGCATTCACTTCCGTTGTCAACGGGCGCGGATTGAAGATGATTCGTGACTTTTTTGTCTTCAAATCGGATCGTGATCCGATATCGATTGATGAAGTGGAACCTAAAGAGGCAATCTTCAAACGTTTTTGTACCGCCGCGATGAGTCTCGGATCGATTTCCCCTGAAGCACATGAAGCGCTAGCGGAGGCGATGAACCGTATCGGTGCGCAATCCAACTCGGGTGAGGGTGGTGAGGCACCTGAACGGCTCAAAAGTTCGAAACGCTCCAAAATCAAACAGATCGCTTCCGGACGTTTCGGCGTCACTCCGGAATATTTGCGAAGCGCTGAAGAGATTCAGATCAAAATCGCACAGGGAGCGAAACCTGGTGAAGGCGGTCAGCTTCCAGGGCATAAAGTGACCCCGCTGATTGCGTCATTGCGATATACGATCCCCGGTGTCACACTGATTTCACCGCCACCGCATCATGATATCTATTCGATCGAAGATCTGGCGCAGTTGATTTTTGACATGAAGCAGATCAATCCGGATGCTGTCGTAACGGTCAAACTGGTATCGACCGCGGGTGTGGGAACCATTGCTGCGGGTGTTGCCAAAGCGTATGCGGACAAGATTATCATCTCCGGCGGTGACGGCGGTACGGGAGCGGCGCCGCTCACATCGATCAAATACGCCGGTAATCCGTGGGAACTGGGACTCAGTGAAGCACATAATGCGCTGAAAGTCAACGGTTTGCGTGAATTTGTCCATCTGCAAACTGACGGTGGTCTCAAAACGGGACTTGATGTTGTCAAAGCGGCGATGCTGGGTGCGGAGAGTTATGCGTTCGGAACTGCGGCACTGACGATGGTCGGATGTCGTATTTTGCGTATCTGTCACATGAACAAGTGTACCGTCGGTGTTGCGACACAGGATGAGATGCTGCGTGAACATTTTGTCGGAACGGTGGATCGCGTGATCAACTTCTTTACGTTACTGGCGGAAGATGTGCGAAAAATTATGGCATCACTGGGATACCGATCGCTCGAAGAGCTGATCGGACGCAGTGATCTGCTGACACTCAGGGACGATCCGTTTGTCAAGAAATTCGATTTCTCATCGGTCCTGCAACAGGTTGAGGGTGTCAATACGTGCCAGAGAGAGCGCAATGAACCGTTTGATAAAAACGAATTTGAAAAAGAGATTCTCAAAGAGGTTTACAAAGTGATTGAGAATCCGAACGAGAGTATTGTCGTGACGAAAAAAATCAGCAATCTTAACCGTAGCTTCGGTACGCTTATCAGCGGTGAGATCGCCAAATATTACGGTAACGCCGGATTACCGGAGGATAGTATTACGTTCAAGCTCGAAGGGACGACAGGCCAGTCGCTGGGTGCGTTTCTGATCAACGGTGTTTCCATCTACGTGCACGGCGCGGGTAACGATTATGTCGGTAAAGGGATGAACGGCGGCAAGATCGTCATCACACCCAAAACGCAGAGCGAGAAGTTCTCCTGCGCCGGAAATACCTGTCTTTACGGTGCGACAGGTGGTAAACTCTTTGTTGCGGGCAGTATCGGTGAGCGTTTTGCGGTCAGAAACTCTGGTGCGATCGCGGTTGTCGAAGGTACGGGGGATCATGCCTGTGAATATATGACCGGCGGTGTTGTCGTCATTCTCGGAAAAACAGGTGTCAATTTCGGTGCGGGTATGACCGGCGGTGTCGCGTTCATTTATGATGAGGACCGTGAGTTCTTCGACAATCTCAACCAGGAACTGGTCAATGCGACACGCATCGATACCGACGAGTCGGATGAAGAGCGGCACTTCATCAAAAAGTTGCTTAGAAGTTATATCAACGAAACACAAAGCGAAAAGGCGAAATATATTCTTGAAAATTTCAGACATACACTCAGAGACTTCTGGATTGTCAGACCGAAAGATATGCGTAAAATGCCGTTAAATCCGGATGAGGGGGATTAAGATGCAAAACTTTACCAATTTGGAGCGTATTGAACCGCTGAAAAGAGGTTCGAATGAACGTAAAAAAGATTTCCGGGAGATTTATGAAATATTTCGTCCGGTAGAAGCGGCAGCACAGGCGGATCGTTGTGTCCAGTGCGGTGATCCCGGATGTCATGACAAGTGTCCGTTGCACAATTACATACCGTACTGGTTGCGGGGTGTTGCGGGCAAAGATATTGAGCTTGCTTTTAAAATTTCCAATGAAACGAACCCTTTCCCGGAGATTACCGGGCGTATTTGTCCACAGGATCGTCTGTGTGAAGGAGACTGTACACTTGAGCAGGACGGATATGGTGCGGTTACGATCGGTTCGGTTGAAACCTATATCAGTGAAACGGGTTTTAAACAGGGGTTGAAGCCGGAATTTCCCGAAACGTTTACCGATAAAAGGGTGGCAATCGTCGGTTCCGGACCTGCAGGTTTTTCATGTGCGACCTATCTGATGCGTGCGGGAATCAATGTTGAAATGTTCGAAAAGGCGAATCGTCCCGGAGGCTTGCTGACCTACGGTATCCCCAATTTCAAACTTGAAAAAGAGGTTGTTTTCAGACGTTTCAAATTTTTGCAGGATGCGGGATTGAAACTCTTTTTAAATACTGAAGTCGGAAAAGATATCGACTTCAAAGAGTTGCTCGAAAACTACGATGCGGTCTTTATCGGTATTGGTGCGGAAAAGCCCAAGCGGGCAAATATTCCGGGAGAGAATGCCGAAAATGTCTTTTTGGCGATGGATTTTTTGCGAAGCATTCAAAAAAAGATTTTCAAAGAAGCGTACGATCACAAATATGAAGTGGGTGGTAAACGTGTTGTGGTTATCGGCGGCGGTGATACCGCGATGGACTGTATTCGTACTTCACTGCGTGAAGGTGCGGCAAGTGTGAAGTGTCTCTATCGCCGTGACGCACAGAATATGCCGGGAAGCAGAAAAGAGTTCAAAAACGCCAAAGAAGAGGGTGCGGAGTTTGTTTTCAACGCAGCGCCCAAAGAGATTCTTGTCAATGAAAAGGGTGAGGTAATCGGCATCGAGATGCTCAGAACTCAGCTTTCGCAGCGGGATGAGAGCGGCAGACAGCGTGTCGAGATTATCGAAAACAGCGAATTTCGTGTCGATGCGGATGTGATCATCATGGCGCTGGGCTTTGATCCTGTCAAACCAGATTTCCTCTATGAAAACGGTATTGAAACCAATCGATGGGGCGGAATCATTACAGACGAAAACCGTGAGTGCAGTAAACCGTTTGTTTTTGCGGGCGGTGATTGCTATCGGGGAAGCGACCTGGTCGTCACTGCCGCGCAGGACGGTAAAATTGCCGCGCAGGCGATCGCGGAAAAACTGCTTGTACCTGTCGGAAAATAGATGACGGTTGCCGGGGATCAGCGCGATTTTATCGAGGCGGTACTCGAAGCCAACCGTGAAATCTACCTGCTTTGTATGCCGCCCGATTTGTCGCTGTATACACCGTTACAGCACGGGGAGGGCGGTGACGTAACCCACCGGATCGATCAGGTTGCGGAAGAAATTTTTGTCAAACATTTGCGACGTTTCGGGGGAATCTATTCCGAAGAGAGCGGGATGATCGGTGAAGGGGATACGCTCATTACAATCGATCCGCTCGACGGAAGTGACAACTTTCTCTCCAATTTTCCCTATTTCGGAACATCGGTTGCCAGAGAGAACGGTAACGGCGAAGTGATTGCCGCGGTTATCGTTAACCTGGCGACGGGTGCCGTGTTTCTCAAAACTGCTGAGGGCTTTGTCAGCGGTGATCTCTTCGATAAACGTTTTCATGAAGTACAAAAAAATCCAAATCCTAAAATCGGTATCTTCGAACGGGCATATTGTTCGACCCGTTATGCGCCGAAACTCAAAAAGGCGAAGATTAAATATCGTGTTCCCGGTGCAATGGCACTTTCACTGGCGCTGGCACATGAAGTTGCGTTTGTGATTGTAGAAGGGGCGTTACGTACCTTTGATGTGCGTGCGGGACTATTTATGTGTGAAGGGTTGTATCAGCATAAAACAAACGATTTAACGATAATATGCCAAAATAAAAATATATTTGATCGATTGAGAGAAATACTTTTAGAGGACGAATGATGAATTTCGGGGATATTTTCAAAAATTTCAGGAAGCAACAACCCTCACGTGACGAAGCACCGAGTCACTGGGTTAAATGTCCCAGTTGCAATTCGCTGATGTACTATAAAGAGGTTGAAAATCTTTCTCAGGTATGCCCGAAATGTAAATTTCATATGCGTATCGGTCCCGATAAACGGATCGCACTGCTTGCGGATGCGGGATCGTTTCAGGAATATGACGCAGATCTCGTACCGGTCGATCCGCTCGGATTTGTCGATAAAAAGTCCTATAAAAAGCGCGTTGCCGAAAGTGAGAAAAAGACAGGAAAACGATCTTCCGTAGTATCGGGAGAGTGTACGATCGAAGGGATTCCGGTTCAGTTGGTTGTATTTGACTTCTCTTTTATGGGCGGGAGTCTCGGATCTGTTGAGGGTGAAAAGATTGTGCGTGCTGTGCATCGTGCCATCGAAAAGCGGCAGGGGGTGATCATTGTCAGTGCCAGCGGCGGGGCGAGGATGCAGGAGAGTACGTTTTCGCTTCTTCAGATGTCCAAAACATCGGCCGCTTTGAAACGTCTTGCAAAAGAGGGGTTGCCTTATATCTCTGTTTTAACCGATCCTACCATGGGTGGTGTCAGTGCGTCGTTTGCAATGCTCGGTGATGTGATTGTCGCGGAACCCGGTGCATTGATCGGATTTGCGGGACAGCGGGTGATCAAACAGACGATCGGGGCAGAGTTACCGGAAGGATTTCAGCGTTCCGAATTTCTGCTCAAACATGGTTTTCTTGATATGATCGTGCAACGCTCCGAAATGAAAAGCACACTGGCGGATTTGTTGCGATATTTTAGTATCGGGATTGACGGCGCTCCGGAACATAAACCGGTCCCCAGACGCAGAAAGGAAGATAAACTGCAGATGCGTCAGGTATCTGAACATATGAACGATTTAAGTGCAAAGGATGACAACCAGACGCATGCACCATAGTATCTATGCGCTTTTTGATTTCGAGCTCAATCGAAACAAAGGATATTCTCTCGAAGCTTTTTTACGTCTTCCCAAGGTGGCACGGGCGTCACTTCTGCAATATCGTGATAAAATCAACGACTTTGAAACAAAAAAGAGAAATCTGCTTTTTTTACGTAAGCATTTGAATATACCCGTCATCGCCAACGACGATTTGAGACTTGTATCGTATGCGGACGGTCTTCATGTCGGGCAGGAAGATGTGTTACGTATCGATACATCTTTGGAAAAAGCGGTTACGAAAATTCGCAGCCAAGTCGGTGATAAAATTTTGGGGCTTTCAACCCACAATCTTGAGGAGATCAAGATTGCAAATACCCTACCTCTCGACTATATCGGGCTTGGTGCCTATCGTTCCACTACAACAAAAGCAGTGACAAATATATTGGGTGCGTCGCTTTCTTCACTGGCAAAGGCGAGTCTTCATGATGTCGCTGCGATTGGCGGGGTGAAGAGTAGTGACAAGATCGAAGGCGTACGCTACCTGGTCTTGGGTTCGGACCTTTATGAAGATTGATATCTACACGATCGAAAAAGCTTCAAAAGACGAATACAGCGCGATTACGGCGCATTTTTCGAAGATGATTTCCCGTTACTGTACACTAAATGAACACAATATTTTCAATAACAAAATCGCTTCCGCGCAAAACAGAGATCCTAAAACCGCACGTGCAAGTTATACACAAGCGTTTGAACCCTTCATGAAAGGGTATAACATCATTTTGCATCCGGATGGAAAAATGTTAGATAGTTTTGAATTTTATAAAAAATTTGATATAAATACAAACTTAAATTTTTTTATCGGCGGTGCGTACGGTTTTGAAGAAAACTTTATACGCAAAGGCGATTTAATTATAAGTTTAAGTAAATTGACAATGAGTCATAAAATCGCGAAAGTGGTTCTGTATGAACAGATATACAGGGCTTTTACACTTTTGCACAACCACCCCTATCATAAATGATGTGCAGGCTGAAAAGGAGCGTGAAATGACAGAAGAACAACTCAAACAGTTCGAAGAGATACTTTTGAAACGAAAAGAAGAGATCCAAAAGACGATGCATGATCGCGCGCAGGAGATCAAGGAGCTCAAGACCACGGATGCGAGCGATGAAGCCGATTTTGCGACGATCAGTACGGATAGCGAAATCGAGCGCACGATCAGTACAAAACTGATGAATGAACTTAAAGAGATAGATTATGCTTTGCATAAGATTTCGAACAAAACATACGGTATCTGTGAGATGTGTGAAGAGCCTATCGGTGTGGCGAGATTACAAGTCAAACCACAGGCGAAATATTGTATAGTATGCAGAGAAATCGTGGAAAAATCTGCATAAAAGGACAATAAAAAATATGGGCGTAAAAAAGTATATCGTTTTCGGTGCACTGGTGCTTATCGCGATGGGTATTGCAGTCTACTCCTATACGGGTGCATATTACGCGATGTCCATAGCCGGTGTAACGGTACGGTTGCCCGTTGCAGTCTGGGTTATGCTACCCGCTTTTGTACTCTATCTGCTTACCGTTTTGCATCTGATGTTCTACGGAACACTGCAATATGCCAAACTCAGAGCAATTAAAAAGGATAGTGAAAAATTTGTCGAAAACGCCAAACGTGCGCTTTTGGGAAAACAACTTAGCGGAGAGGGGTATAAGAGCGAGGCCTTCAAACTTCCCGGTGCGATTTTACCGCTTTTAAATATCGATCCCAAACGATCGATGCACCATCGCGTCTACGATGACGGTATTCAGGATATCCTTGAAGCCAAGCAGCGTATCAAAGAGGGCGAAGTGATTGATCTGTCCAAATTCAATCTTTTGCCGGATAACGCGCTTGTACTGCAAAATGCGGAAAATGCGCTTAAAAAAGATAAAAAATATGCCGAGACAATTCTCAAAAAGTGTGATGACAAAACATTGTGTCAAAAGGCGCATCTGGCGTTGGCGGAATATGCGTCACTGGATGAGATTAAAAAGTATGAAGTCGAACCGACCAAAGAGCTTTTTTATAAATTGATCGATCGCATCAACGATAAAAAGAACCCGATCGAATTAAGTGAAGAGGATATGATCGACTTTATACGAAAACTTGATTTCAAAAAAGAAGATTTCATTACTCTGGCGAAGAAACTCAAAGGAAAAATCGGTCCGGATCGACTGATTATGCTTTTTGAGAGGTTGGCGCACGAATTTCCTCATGAAGCGGGGGACGGGTATCTCTATCTGCTTTTTGAACATCAGATGGTTGAAGTCGCAAGAGAGTTCCTCGAAAACTCCAGCGAAGAGGAGTATCCTGTTTTCAAATATCTGCTCTTCCTCAAAGACAGCGGTAAAAACTTCGATACCGATCTCTTTTTTAAATAGTCGGACGTGGAAACGAGGAAAATCGATTTTTCGAAAAAAGATTTGGTGGCACTCGCCCCGTTGGCAGGTTATACCGACCTGCCGTTTCGACATGTTGCCAAAAAGTTCGGTGTCGATCTGACATTTTCTGAAATGATCAGTGCTAACGCACTGTTGCATCATTCCCGTAAATCACTTAAAATGATCGAAAAATCTCCACTTGAGACGCCGTATATCGTCCAGATTGCGGCGGGAGATGAAAAGGTGGCAAAAGAGGCGGTCGAAATTTTGAACGATATCGAGGGAATTGACGGAATCGATCTGAACTGTGGATGTCCGGTTCCCAAGGTTGTTTCTCAAAACTCCGGTTCTTCTCTTCTTAAAGATCTTGATCAACTTGCACGGATCGTTGAGACGATCAAACGCTACTCGAACAAACGTTACACCTCTGTCAAAGCGAGATTAGGTTTCAATGAAAAAATCCCTGAAGATATCGCTTGTACCGTTGAATCGGCAGGAGCGGATTTTTTGACACTGCATGGACGCACACGATCGGGTAGATACAAAGCACCGGTTGACTATGATGCGATTGCCCGGGCAAAAGCTGCGGTTAAAATTCCGGTGATCGCCAACGGTGATATTACGTCGTTGCAAAAAGTGCATGAAGTACGTGAGAGAACGGATTGTGACGGAGTCATGATCGGCAGGGGTGCGGTTGGAAATCCATGGATTTTCTGGCAGATCAAAGAGGAGCGTACCTTTGTCGACAAGTCGAAGATTCTGGAAATTGTACTCGAACATTACGATGCGATGCTCCGTTTTTACGGGGAGCGGGGAGCGACGATCTTTCGTAAACATCTGCATACCTACTCAAAAAGTTTTCCCAACGCTTCCGCATTCCGTGATCGGATCAACCGTATCAGTGATCCCGTAGTGATCAGGGAGATGATAGTCGAATTTTTTAGCAATTAATGGTATAATTTTCCCTTGTCTCAGGGATTTAAAAGCTTTTTGAGCAAAAAAATGAACCAAAAGGGTAAAAGATGTTCATGGAAGATGATGATCTCTTCGGAGGTAGCCCGCAAAAGAAATATTTCGATATTATTTTTAACGCAAACAGAAACCTTGTTGAAGAGGAGTTGTCCAGAAATCTTGAGAAGCTGGCGGCGTATGAGCTTCTGTTTGAGGAAATGATGGGTGAAGATAAAGATATTATGCAAATTTTGCAAAACTATATCTGGGAAAATCCCGAGAAAGTTAAGGAGAAGCAGACAAGTCTCTTTATCGAAGGGATGGGCGATATCCTGACAAAAAATGAGTAGAGTGCTACTCGTTTGTATACTCTTCCCGCTGCTTTCGTTTGCGACGGTCGATTTCAGTTTTGAGTATACGTTTCATCTGAAGAAAGATCAGATTGCCGAAGCGGTAATCAAAAAAGATTATCCGGTTACCTTCCCCAAAGAGGGGATATTGCAGTTTCGCTGGACGCTCTACCAAAATGAACGTTTGGTAGTTTTGGTCGACTATGAAGGGTTTAAAACACAGTATGTGCTCGAGCCGCGTTACGGATTGGATACGATTAAGCTCTATTTGACGGGCGATTATGCACGGATGGATAAACGGGCGTTTGTTTATATCAGCTTCAAGGCATTCGATACGAAAAAGAGGATTGCAACGATTCTGGCACAATTTGCCGATCCGGAGAACAGGTTGACTATCAAAGTCACGAAGCCTAAAAAGTAAAGGTATTTATGCTGGAAAAAATCGAATCACTGATGCATACTTTTGTTAATGAGGTTGATCCTCTTGCAACAGAACTCTATGCTAAAGTTCCAAAAGGTAAGCGACTGCGTGCAAAACTGGTTATGAAGATCGCTCCCGAGGCGCAGGAAAATATTAAACTTGCGGCTATTATTGAATTGATTCATGCGGCGAGTTTACTTCATGACGACGTGATCGACGAAGCCGTTACACGCAGGGGTATCGCTTCTCTCAATGCCACCCACGGTAGTAAAACGGCTGTCATGCTGGGTGATATTCTCTATTCCAAAGCCTTCAGCGAATTGAGCGACTTTTCTCCGTTTATCGCTAAAACGGTTTCCGACGCCGTTTCAAAACTCTCTGCCGGTGAGTTACTGGATGTCGCATACTCCGAAGCGTTGCAATTGGATGAAGCGAAGTATTTTGATATGATCTATAAAAAAACAGCGGTTTTGATTGAAGCGACTGCCTCGAGTGCCGCTGCACTTGCGGGTAAAGATACTAAAGCTTTCGGATTATACGGTAAAAATCTCGGCCTGGCGTTTCAGATTATTGACGATGTGCTTGATATCGTTTCCGATGAGGCGACACTCGGAAAACCGGCACTTGCTGACTTCAAAGAGGGAAAAACAACACTGCCGTATATCTATCTTTATCAATCTTTATCGGAACAGGATCGCAAACGGTTGATATCACTCTATCGTAAAGCGCTCGAAGAGGATGAAGCAAACTGGTTAAAAGAAAAAATGGCTGAAAGCGGTGCAGTTGAAAAATCGGTCTCTTATGCCAGAACTCTGGGATACGAAGCACTTGATGCGATCGCGCACGAAAAAAACGATGATCTCGAAAAAGTGATTACCGATATGATTGAAAGAGAGTATTGATGCGCTATCTCATTGCGAGTTTCACACACAAAAATACCAACATCGAAACACGTGAACGTCTCTCTTTTGCGGATGAAACGTTGCGCAAGCGTTTTTATGAAGCGTTGCTAGCCGTTGATAGTGTGCATGAAGCGTTGATTATTTCGACCTGTAACCGTGTCGAGATTTTGGTCAGTGCTAAAGAGGTAGAGGGGCTGGGTGATGAAATTCTTGGGATCATCTGCCGTCTTACCGGTGTTTCGTGTGATGAACTTGATGGAAAAGGGGAAATCTACACTGACGCGGATGCGATTCATCATATTTTCAGTGTGGTTTCGTCACTGGACAGTCTGGTGCTTGGGGAGACGCAGATTGTCGGACAGGTGAAAGATGCATTCAGTTTTTCGTATGAGCACGGGTTCAGCGGACAGAAAATCGCGAGGGTGATGCATAATGCGTTTCGATGTTCCGCCGCCGTTCGTAATATGACGGATATCTCCAAAAATCCGATCTCTGTCGCGAGTGTCGCGGTTGCAAAAGCCAAAGAGATCTTCGGCGGCAATCTGGGAGGATACAGCGGCGTGGTTGTCGGAGCGGGTGAGATGGGAGAACTCACCGCGAAGCATCTGGCAAACGCGGGTGCGAATATTATTCTTGTCAATCGTGATATGGAAAAAGCGCTGGAGCTTGCCAAAAGGATCGAAAAAGTTACCGTGACGGTAGAACCTTTTTCGGAACTGCCGAAACTGGTCAACCACTACAGACTGCTCTTTTCCGCAACGGGGGCGTCAGAGCCGATTATTACCAAAGATATGGTCGAGGAGACGACGTTTGAAAGACACTGGTTTGATATCGCAATCCCCAGAGATATCGAACAGTGCGACTATGAAAATCTCACAATCTACGCGGTGGACGATCTGCGTACCATTATGCAGCAGAATCTGGCGCAACGTGCGCAAAATGCCCAAAAGGCGTTTGAGATCGTCGGAGAGTTTACTGAAAACTTTTTTAAGTGGCTCCAGACGCTCTCGGTTGATCCTATGATTAAGGAGATTCGCAAAAAAGCGCGTGAAGCGAGTCAGAAAGAGTTGCACCGGGCGATTAAAAAGGGTTATATCCCTGCCGAATATGAAAAGCAGGTGGAAAAGATACTCCATCAGGCATTTAACAGTTTTTTGCATGAACCGACGAGCATTTTGAAAAAGATTGCCGAACAGCCGCAGGCGGATACGGTCGTACAGTCGGTGCAGGTTTTTTTCAATCTCAACGCCCATCAGCGAAAAGCGATCAATACCTACAAGTGTGAATATCAGATACAAAAAGATTTAACGACAAAGGAGAAAGATTGAAACTGAGCAAACTCTTTGCGCCGACATCAAAAGAAGCACCCAAAGATGCGGTACTTCCAAGTCACATCTTTCTGGTTCGGGGCGGCTTTATCGCACAGATCGGAAGCGGTATCTACAACTATCTGCCGCTGGGGAAAATGGTTCTGGATAACATCAGACGCATCGTCAAGGAGGAGTTGGACAAAGCGGGTAATCAAGAGGTATTGCTTGGTTTCGTAACGCCTTCGCAACTTTGGAAAGAGAGCGGTAGATACGAGCGTTTCGGTAAGGAGCTTTTACGCTTTAAAGATAGGAAAGAGAATGAGTTCGTGCTCGGTCCCACCCATGAAGAGGCGATGGTCGATCTGGTACGCAACCGTGTGAAAAGTTATAAAGAGTTGCCGCTCAATCTCTATCAGATCCATACGAAGTTTCGTGATGAAGCGAGACCGCGCTATGGATTGCTTCGGGGGCGTGAGTTTATCATGAAAGACGGATACAGCTTTCATGAAAGTGTCGAAGATATGCAACGCGAATATGCGCTGATGGAAGAGACATACGGAAAAATTCTCGATCGCCTCGGACTCACATACAGGGTGGTCGAAGCGGACAGCGGCGCGATCGGCGGCAGCGGCTCCAAAGAGTTTATGGTACTGGCGGAAAACGGAGAGGATGATATCGTTATTTGTGAGGGATGCGATTACGCCGCCAATATCGAAGCAGCCAAACGCGCGGCAAAAGTTATCGACAAAAGCGATGTCGAGATGACACCCGGACCATTTCATACACCGGGTGTCAAGACGATCGAGGCGTTAGCTGAATTTTTCAAAATTTCGGAGGATTTTCTCGTTAAAGCGGTGGCGAAAAAGGCGATTTTCGAAGATCATGAAGAGATTGTCCTCTTCTTCGTGCGCGGAAGCGATACGTTGCAGGAGACCAAAGCGTTGTCGGTGACCGGTGCGCTGGAGCTTGTCGACGCGACGGAAGCGGAGCTTGAAGCGGCGGGGCTGGTTCCCGGCTATATCGGACCCGATGCGGAAAATGTCACCGTATATGTCGATGAAGAGTTGCGGGATGAAGCGCCGATGATTTGCGGTGCGAATCGTGAAGATTACCACTATGTCGGGTATGATTTCAAAGGCAAACCGTTTACCTACAAAGATTTGATCACCGTACAAGAGGGAGATCGGTGTGCGAAATGCGGCGGGAAACTGACGCTGACCAAAGGGATCGAAGTAGGGCATATTTTTCAGCTCGGTACCAAATATTCCGAAGCGCTGGGTGCGACCTTTCTGGATCGAAACGGCAAAGCCAGACCGTTTGTGATGGGCACATACGGAATCGGTGTAAGCAGACTGGTTGCCGTCGTGATTGAACAGCATCATGATGAAAAAGGGTGTATCTGGACCGAAGAGACGACACCGTTTGATATTATGATTATCATTTCGAATATTAAAGACGAAGCGCAGCGTACGTTTGCCGAAACATTGTACGAAAAACTGCAAGATGCCGGAAAACGCGTCTTGCTCGATGACCGCAGTGAACGATTCGGTTTCAAGATGAGCGATTTTGAACTTTTCGGTTTTCCAAAAGGGGTGATTGTCGGTAAAGGACTGAAAGAGGGAAAAGTGGAGATTGTGGATCGAAAAACGCTTTCCAAAACCGCGGTAGATACCGAAACAGTATTTGATAAACTTATGGAGTCGTAGTGTTTTATTTTTTGCTCTATCTCTTTTTTGAAGTGATCGTCACTATCGATATCGCTTCGCGTATCGGCGGGCTCGCTACCTTTCTGGAGATTGTGATCAGTGCGTTTGTCGGATTCTTTTTATTAACCAACTTTCGCTATACTCTGGCGCAAAGTATGATGGCGCTGATGCAGGGATCGATCACGATTGAACAGTTTCAAAAGATGAATATGATGTCGCTGCTTGGGGCGATTTTGCTGATCATCCCGGGATTTTTGAGTGACATTATCGGTGTCCTGCTGCAATTTGGTTTTTTCGGTACATTTATTGCTGAAAAAATATTACATTTGAAGCGAAAAAAACAATGTAAATCAAAAGGAGAATATGACGATGCGATTGATGTCGAAGTTATTGACACTGACGTTATTGACAGCAAGTAGTACGCTGCTGCCTTTGTGGGCGAAAGCAGATCATACAAAAGCCCAACCGGTCAAAAAAGAGGCACCGCTCACCCAGGAACAGAAGACACAAAAGCGACTGCTCGAATATGTCAAACGTGCAATCTCCGTCAATCCGAACTATCAGCTCAAAGGGATTCGTATCAGACAGGTCAAGGATGTCAAAGATCTTCCGGGCTGGAAAGTCTATTTTCTTGATATCGATCTGACCATCAAAGCACAAAAAGGGAAAAAAGTTACGGTGCATGACAAAATCTTCAGCAACGGAAAATATATCGTCCGGGATTTTGTGAACATCGTAAATCGCTCTTCGTTGAAAGACAAACTCGTTCCCGATATGGACAGCTCCTACTATCGTAAAGACCATCTTGTCTACGGTAGTGAAAAAGCACCTAACAAAGTAGTTGTATTTAGTGATCCGATTTGCCCTTTTTGTCAGGGGTATATGCCTAAAATCCTCAAAGCGGCGAAAGAGCATCCCGATAAAATCGCACTCTACTATTATCACTTTCCGCTCGTAATGTTGCACAAAGAGGCACCGACGGTGATTCGGGCGATGATCGCGGCACATCATAAAGGGGTTAAGGATATTTACCAAAAAGTCTACGATGCTAAGTTTAACCTGGATACTTCCGACGAGAAGAAGATACTTGATGCATTCAATAAAAAGATCGGTACACATTTGACATCTAAAGATATTCATACCAAAGAGGTTGAAGAGGCGTATGCGCTTGATAAAGCGTATGCGGACAAAATGATGATCAGCGGTACACCAACTGTCTATTTCAACGGCAAAAAAGATTTTACAAGACAAAAGTATCTCGAAGCGATCGGAGCTAAAGAGAAGAAAGCGAAAAAATAACAACCGGAAGATTTTCGGGTATCTAGCTGAAAAGAGGAGCAATGCAAAAACTGATCATCGCGACACGCGGAAGTAAACTGGCACTTTGGCAATCGGAACATATCAAGTCGTTGCTGGAAGCGGCGCATCCCGGGCTTGAAGTAGAACTGAAAACTATGAAAACCAAAGGGGATATCATCCTTGATACACCTCTCGCGAAGATAGGTGGTAAGGGACTCTTTACGAAAGAGCTCGAAGATGCGATGCTTCAGGGAGAAGCGCATATTGCCGTACATAGCCTTAAGGATGTTCCGACCGAATTTCCGGAAGGTTTGGTGCTTGGTGCGATCACAAAGCGCGAAGATGTGCGTGACGCGATGCTGAGTGAAAAGTATGCGGAGCTGCATGTACTTCCAGAAGGTGCGGTGGTAGGTACGACGAGTTTACGCCGCCGTATGCAACTGCTTGCGGCACGTCCCGATTTACAGATCAAAAATTTAAGAGGCAATGTCAATACGCGTATTCGTAAACTCAAGGAAGGCGAATACGATGCAATCATTCTTGCAACCGCAGGGATCAATCGGCTCGGTTTGCAGGATGAAGTACGTTATTTTTCACCGATTCCCACTTCGGTGATGATTCCCGCGATGGGACAGGCGGCGCTTGGAATCGAAGCGGTGAATGATCCGAAAGTGCTCGAGATTATTTCGGTACTGGAAGATGAAAATGCGCAAATTGAAACAACGGTAGAGCGTGATTTTGTCACTGTTTTACAGGGCGGTTGTCAGGTGCCGATCGGTGTTAATGCGAAGCTGGAAGAGGAGACGCTGCAGGTGCGTGCGATTGTCGGTCTGCCCGACGGAACAGATCTGATCAAAGAGAAGATGATTGCTTCCAGAAACGATTATCGTGCGCTCGGTAAAGAGCTTGCGGATCGGATGATCGAGGCGGGTGCCGTCAAACTGCTTAAACGTGCCGAGGAGATCGCCCTCAAAACGATTTTGTAACAAAGGATTTTGTATGCAAAAAGCGATTGCACTGCTCAAAGAGTATGATTTGCTTCGTGTGATCGACGAACCGCTCGATATCGATCTGGAGATTCCGCATGTTGCCTATATTGAGGTTAAACGTAAAGACTCCAAAGCACTGCTTTTTACCAATCCCGTCTCCCGTCGCCTTGACAAAAAATTTGATACGCCCGTTTTGATGAATGTCTTCGGTTCCCATAAGGCGACAGAACTCTTTTTAGGAAAACCTGCAGACGATATTGCCGCGGAGATCGAATCACTACTAAAACTCAAGCCGCCCGCGACACTGGGCGAGAAATTCGGTATGCTAGCAAAGCTTTTTGCCCTCAAAAACGTTTTCCCCAAAAGAGTCTCTGCAAAAGGAGCGTGTCAGGAGGTGGTTGTCGAAGGGGATGCCTGCAATCTTTACGAGATACCGATTCTAAAAACCTGGCCGCAGGACGGTGGTCCTTTTATTACAATGGGGCAGGTTTATACGCAGTCTCTGGACGGTGAACGCAAAAATCTCGGGATGTATCGGCTACAGGTGTACGATAATCGACGACTGGGAATGCACTGGCAGATACACAAAGATTCCGCAAACTTTTTTCATGAATATAAAGCGGCAGGGAAAAAGATGCCTGTGTCGATTGCGATCGGCGGCGATCCTCTCTATACCTGGGCTGCGACTGCGCCGTTGCCGCATGGGGTATTTGAACTGCTGATGTACGGTTTTATCAAAGGAGAACCCGCGCGTCTTGTCAAATCGATCACCAACGATCTCTATGTGCCGCACGATGCCGACTTTGTAATCGAAGGGTTTGTCGATCCGAATGAATCGGCAATCGAAGGACCGTTCGGGGATCACACCGGATACTATACGCTCGAAGAGGAGTATCCGGTTTTGGAAGTTTCATGTATCACCCGAAAAAAAGAACCGGTATATCTGGCGACGGTTGTCGGGAAACCGCCTCTGGAAGATAAATATATGGGCTGGGCGACCGAGCGCATCTTTTTGCCGCTGCTCAAAACCACCGCTCCGGAACTGATCGACTATATGATGCCTGAAAACGGGGTTTTTCATAATCTGATCATCGCGAAAATGCGTACACTCTATCCGGGACATGCAAAACAGTTTATGCACGCTTTCTGGGGTGTCGGGCAGATGAGTTTTGTCAAACATGCGATCTTTGTCAATGAGGATGCGCCGGATCTTGAAGAGTACGATGATTTGAGCGATTATATTCTTGACAGGGTGCAGGTATCGAACCTCATCATCAGTGAAGGAGTGTGCGATGCGCTTGATCATGCGAGTGACGATTACGCCTACGGCGGGAAACTGGGTGTTGACTGTACGGCGGACAACGTCTTTTTCCCGCAAAAAGAGATCATTTCGGATGCACAGTTACTGGAGCTGATGCAGGAGATAGATGATTCGATTGTCGACATAAGACAGTATAAAACTTACACCAAGACGCCGATTTGTGTTATTGCAATCGACAAAAAAGAGCCGGTGCATAATCTTTATGAAAAGCTCACCGCAATCAAGGCACATACGAAACTGCTTGTCTTTGTCGATGCGAAGAAGAACGATCTTGATAATCCCTATATGCTGATCTGGCGCGTGGTCAACAATATCGATGCCAAACGTGATATCTTTCTCCAAAAAGAGTTTATCGGTATCGATGCGACGAACAAAGGAGCGATTGAAAACTTTCCACGCCGATGGCCTGACGATACAGACTGTGATCCAGAGGTAATTGAGCGTTTAAGAAAACGTCAAATAATCGATGTCGACGACGCTTTTTTGAAGAAGTTCTATATATAAATTTGTTTGCTCTTTTGCACTCCAAGACAAGAAAACCGATATTTTGCTGTCAAATACGGTAAAATAGTTAACTTTTTTAAGAAAAAAATATAATTTCATTTATATTTAAAAGTTTATGTAGTAGTATGTAATGAAAAATATTGCAAAAGGAGTTTGATTTGAGAAAAGTATTGTTATTGGCAGCGACAACTTCTTTGTTGTTCGCGGGAGCGGATATCGAGCCTTTGGTAGATTATGACAAACAAGATGTGCAAAAAGCCGTCGAAACGGTTAAAGAGGTCAAGCCTGCACCGGCACCCGCACCGGTAGTGGCTCCGGCGCCGGTTCCGGTCAAACCGAAACCGAAAAAGTGGTATGTCGGACTGGACGGTATGGGTGCACAGTTTGAGACCGCATCCGGAAAATGTAACAAACTGGCAGCTGTTGTTGCAAAACTGGGGTATGATTTCAACAAATATATCGGTATCGAAGGACGTGCCGGGTACGGCGTAAGAAGCGCGAGCCATACCGGCGGCGGTAAATCGAAAATCAAAGAAAATTACGGTATCTATCTCAAACCGATGTTGCCGCTGGGTAAAAAAGTTCACCTGTTCGGATTGCTCGGTTACGCAAAAGCGAAAGTAGAGAGTACACTCAAAGCCAATCCAAGTACAGGTACACGTTACGGTACGCTCGACGAAACAAGTCCGTCGTTTGGTCTGGGGCTGAATTATGCGCTGAATGACCGCTGGAGTATCGTTGCGGAAGGTGTACGTCTGCTGCATAGTGTAGAAAATACATATAGTCTCTATCCAAACGGTAGCGTGAAAGAAAACGATATCAATCTCGATACATACGGTATCGGTTTCAACTACAAATTCTGATTTAATCAGGAAGAGGGTTCACCTCTTCCTGTTCCCCGTATCGATTTTGCATCATGAAACACATATTTCGCATACTCTTTATTGTATTGTGTAGTTTGGAGGTATTGTCGGCGTCGGAGTTTTCGCAAAGCGGGAGCGAATGTAAAGCAGCCGTACTTGTACAACTCTCCGAAAATCCCGATCTTCGCAATGTCGAGCAGCTTGGAGAACTCTACCATCGTGTGCATTATCGATGTATATGGGATTTGGAGGATATCAGGCAACTGATTGCCGCAGCTTCGAATCGCAGACTCAATTATGATCAAAGCGCTTATCATACCCGGATGTTACGTCGACTTGCGGCGGATATCAACGGTTCGGAAGTTTTGGCACAAAAGCGGGCGCAACTTGATCTGCTTGCCAGCGACCAGTTTCTTTCGTTTGCAAAAGATCTCTATGAGGGCAAAATCGACTGGAAAACGTTTGCGAAAATCATTAAAGAGGATGAAGAGAAACATCTGGTCTGGGAACCTAATCCTTACAAACCGAATTATCTTCATGATCTGATTGTCTCTTTGAAGACACATTTGGTTGGTACGCTGCTGGAACGTTACGTACCGCAGGAGAAAGGGTATCGTGATTTAGTAGAAGCCTATTTGCGTTATGAAACAAAACACTTTCCGAAAATCGACTATCTCAAAGATCTCAAAGAGGGCGATTACGGTTATGAGGTCTCTCAGCTTAAACACTATCTGTTTGCTACCGGCGATCTGCGAAATGTTAGTCGTTCGTATCTCGATTTTCCAAATTTTGACGCAAAACTCAAAGATGCTGTACTACGTTTTCAAAAACGACATTATTTGAAACAGACAGGTATTTTCGATCGTGTAAACGTACTCTATTCACAAACGACCGCGGAAGAGAAACTGGCAAAGATTCGGCTCAATATTGAGCGTTACAAGCTTTTCCCACGCATTCATGAAGATACCTATGTCGAGATCAATATTCCGGGATTTTGGCTGCGTTTTTACAAGCAGGGTGTACTGATGGATGATATATTTGTCGTCATCGGCAGGGAGGACAGACCAACACCGATCTTTTCGGATTATCTTGAGTATATTGTTCTCAATCCGACCTGGAGTATCCCGCAAAATCTGATGAAAAAAGATTATATCCCGATGCTTGCGGAAGATCCGGAAGCGCTGCTTGAAGATGATATTCATATCTATCAAGGGGGCAGAGAGATTGACCCGAAACGTGTCGACTGGTCAAAATATATCGATTACGAGGGGAAAATACCGTATCAGATGATCCAGAAAGCGGGAGAAAAAAATGTGCTGGGTGCGATGAAATTTATTTTCCCCAATAAATATAACGTTTATCTTCATGATACCAATGCGAAACATCTGACGACCAGACGCTACCGTCTCTACAGTTCAGGATGTATTCGTCTGGCACAGCCCTATGTTCTGCTCAGCTTGCTTGCACCCTATACCGCTTACGATTATGAGACGATGACAGAGATGATCCGAAGTAGCAAGACCGTACACATTCGTCTCAAAAAGCGAATTCCGATCCACATCCGCTATCTGACCGTCTTTACGGATAAAGAGGGGAATCTCAATTTTCGCAAAGATTTTTACGGATATGACGCGATTCAGCAAAAACTGCTGCGCTGATCAATCTTTGATCGAAGAGATAAAATCTTTGTAGATCTTTTCCAGCTCTTCATCCCGTTTGGGAATCATATCTTCATGATGGTGTAAAATAGCCTCTTCGAGTACCGCGATGCGTTTGGAAAGGTACATGAAGAGCTCTTTGTTGATATCCGGAATTTTATTGTGACTCAGTTGTGATTTGTCCTTACCCTTGGTGATGACACGTGCGGGAATACCGACCGCTGTGGAGTTATCCGGTACATCTTTGATCACGACAGAGTTGGCGCCTACTTTGGCATTTTTGCCGATTGTAATATTCCCCAGCACTTTCGCACCGGCGCTGATGACCGCACCGCTTTTGATTGTGGGATGTCTTTTGACATTCTTTTCCAGGCTTACACCACCCAGTGTCACGCCCTGGTAAATCAGTACATCATCTTCTACAATTGCTGTTTCGCCGATAACGACACCGATACCATGATCGATAAAAACGCGTCTGCCGATTTTACAGCGGGGATGAATGTCGATATTGGTGATGATTTGGGTGATACCCATAATCAGTCTGGCGATGAAACGCAGATTTTTATTGTAGAGATAGTGTGCGATACGGTAGTTGATGATGGTCCAGATACCCGGGTAGTTGAAGAAGAGTTCAAATTTCGAACGAATTGCCGGATCGTTTTTCAGCGGCGTTTGAAAATCTTCTTTGATCAGTTGCCATATTGATACGCTGTCCATGCTACCTCTGATTAAAATGTTTTCAGGTATCCGTTCTCTTCCAGAAAAGTTTCGATTTGGCGATAAACTTGTTGTTTCTCATCCGCAGCGATATAGGGAGATTGCCGGATGCTTTGATATAATTTTTCTCTGATGTCGTCGGGATTATAGTTTAAATCCTCTAAAATCTCGATAAGAGCGTCACTTTTGACCATCTCTTTGATGCTGTATCCTTCCGATGTTACTTCGACGGTCGCTACTGTCGGGCGGGTAAAGAGGTTGTGTTTCATTCCCAGCACCTCCTGATAGGCGCCGACTTTGAAAAATCCCAGAAAGTAGTCCTCCTGATCCAGATCGACGCTATGCAAAAAGAGCGGTTTTTTACTGTCAAAGTCGATCTCTCCGTCACTGTCGCAGGTAATATCCCATAAACTCGCCGAGCGGGTCGGTTTGGTATCGAGTTTGGAGAGGGGCATGACGGGAAAGCGTTGTGCAAGCCCCCAGAAATCGGGGATACTTTGAAAAATAGAGAAGTTGATCAGATACTTTTCCTGAATTTTGTCCTGAATCTGCGTCAATTCTCTGACCGGCTTGTCCCGAAGCAGAAGAATCGCTTTTTTAATGATCAGATGGGTCAAAATTTCACTGTTGGAGCGGTCGATCAGATCGATATATCCCAGGTCAAAGAGTGTGAGTAAAGAATTGAGATGATCGACGGCGTCATGAAGATATTCGAGTGCGTTGGAGGTGTCGATATATTGCCAGAGTTCATGAAGCTCTTCGATCAAAGGGGGATTTTCGGGTTTAAGACGCAGCGCTTTTTGCGAATACTCCTCGGAAAAGAGCTCAAAAACCGGTGCGACGAGTACCGCGTGCGAAGCGGCGATAAAACGCCCCGATTCAATAAAGATGTGCGGTTCGCGCACCTTTTTCGCCCGGGCGATTCCCTGAAGTACGAACGTCGTATCGCTGGCGTACTCCTGTAATGAGTAGGTGATTTCGGGATAATCTTCATTTTGGGTGTATTCGATGCCGAGTCCCCCGCCGAGGTTGATATTTTCAAGGTTACGCGCACCCATTTTAAGCAGGTCGGCATAGATATTTCCCGCTTCTCTGAGCGCTTTTTTCAGGTTGGAGATCTGGGTCATCTGGGAACCGATGTGAAAGTGGATCATCGTGAAATGATCGAGCAGATCGTTTTGTTTGAGTAACTCCATCGCTTCGAGCAGTTCGGTAGATGTAAGACCGAATTTGGAGTTGATACCGCCGCTTTTCTCCCACAGACCCGAACCGGTGCTATGCAGCTTGATACGTATGCCGATATTTGGGATTGGACCTTTCATCTTAGCCGCGACTTCGATGATTGATTCAAGTTCGTTAATCCCCTCGATCGTGAGGGTGATGTTGTGTCCCATTTTTGCGGAGAGAAATCCCAGTTCGATCATCTCTTTATCTTTAAAACCGTTGACGGTCAGGGGCGCTCCGGGTGTAATGTGACTCATCGCGATGATCAGTTCCGCTTTGCTTCCCGCTTCGAGTCCGTAGTTGTACGGTTTCCCGGCTTCGATCAGCGGCAACAGAAAGTCGGGGTACTGGTTCACTTTGAGCGGAAAGACCGCCTGAAAGGTACCGCTGTAGTTTAGTTCTTTAAAAGCGTTTTGAAATGTTGCGTAAACGGCGTCGATCTGTTTTCGGATCAAATGGGGAAAACGCAGCAGCAAAGGTCCTTTTGTCCCTTCGTTGCGAATTGCCGTGACAATATCGAAAAGTGCGGGAGAACTGAGATAGTTGACGCAGACTTTATCTTTTTTGATGACAAAATCATTTTCTCCCCAGATATCGATGCCGTAGCGTTGCATGAAGATTACTCCAGATCGATTGTGCTTTCACGTTTTTCGACCAGATCCTTGACCCAGAGTTTTCCTGCCTTGAGTTCATCTTCGCCGATGACGGCACAGTAGCGTGCGTTTGCCTTGTCTGCCGCTTTGAGGTGTGCTTTGAGCGAGCGTACGTCGTGGGCGAGTGTCACTTTATCTGTTTTACGCTGTTTTGCGGCAGCCGAGAAGAGCGGCTTGATCGCCTCTTCACAGAGTGCACCGAAATAGTACCCTTCCCGTGTTTGCGGCGGTGTATCGATCATCTCCATCAAACGTTCAATGCCGATCGCAAAACCTATGGCAGGGGTTTCTTTCCCGCCGAGAAACGAAACCAGTTTATCATAGCGTCCGCCTCCCGCCACGGCGTTTTGTGCACCCAGATCGCCGCTGACAAATTCAAATGCCGTTTTGTTGTAGTAGTCAAGTCCCCTGACAAGATTGGGGTCGATTTCATAGGGAATATTTTGGGCATCGAGCAGTTCGCGCAGTGTTGTAAAATGGTTATCGCAGCTTTCGCACAGTTTTTCCCCGAGTCTCGGTGCCGGTTTGAGGATTTCACGGCAAGTTTCGTTTTTACAGTCAAAAACCCGGATCGGATTGGTCGCTTTACGTCGTTGGCAATCTTCACAAATTTCGTTCTCAACTTTGTCGAGAAACCGTACAAGTGTTTCACGATAAGGGGGCATACACTCCGGGCATCCCAGTGAGTTGAGTTTCAGTGTATAGTCGATGCCGAAAAAGTCCAGAATCTCTTTGAGCATCAAAATGATCGTTGCATCTTCGAGCGGACTTGCGGCGCCGAAACTTTCGACACCGAACTGGTGAAACTGTCTGAAGCGCCCTTTCTGCGGTCGTTCATAGCGAAACATGGGACCGTGGTAGTAAAAACGGTGGATACCGCCCTGACGGTCGTACTTTTTTTCGATAAAAGCGCGTACGACACCCGCGGTTCCTTCCGGTCTGAGGCAGACGTCGTTGCCCCCTTTGTCGATAAACTGATACATCTCTTTGCCGA
>WGAE01000149.1 GCA_015489185.1 Campylobacterales bacterium | reverse complement strand
GCCTGTGGATATGCTGGAAGCCTTAAACGCTATTGATGTCCCTTATCAGTCCTACATTAAAATGATTCTGAAAAAAGAACTGGAGACACTTTAAATCCATTAAATGTGCAGGTAGTATCTCAAATAATCCGCACCTCATACTCCAGTTGCACGCCGAATCTCTCAAGTACACGTTTACGTGCCTCTTCAAGCAAGCTCAGAGCGTCGTCAAACGTCGCTTTTCCCAGATTGACCAGAAAGTTGGCGTGTATTTCACTAAACGCCGCATCACCGATGCGATACCCCTTCATCCCCACCGCGTCGATCAGCCTTCCGGCATAGTCGCCGGGCGGGTTTTTAAACGCCGATCCGGGGCTGGGGTCTTTAGGTTGGTTGGCACGCATACGGGTAAAGAGTGCCAGCTTCTGTGCGTCAAATCCCTCTTCTACTTCAAAGACCGCTTCGTAGATGATGTCGTCAATGTCGGTGAAACGGTAGCCGTAACCGATCTCCTCTTTAGGTATATACCCTCCGGAGGTTTTGATTTTGACCAGATGGTTGAAGATCTCATCCGCTTTCATCCCGGCGTTCATGAAAACCAGACCGCCGAGTGTACCGGGAAGTTTGCCGAGGTACTCGAAGTTTTTGATATTGTGCTTTTTGACAAATGAAAAGATACGTCCGCTTTTCGTCGCCCCGCCGATATAAAGATACTTCCCTTCCAATCGAATATAATCGAACTTTTTTGAGAGCATCGCAAGCGGCGGCGGGGTGTCGGAGACAAGCAGATTGTTCGCCCCGCCGATGATAAACTCCCCCGCTCGCGGCGGTTCCGGTTTTTCGATAAGCCGTACTTCGACCGTCGGACCGATTTTGATGGAGCTGTATTGTGAAAAGTCTACGGTACGGGTCATCAGAAGATAAAAGTCGGAATCATATTGAGCAGTTTGGTGGTAAACTCGATCATCAGATTCATCATCCACGGCATTAAAAAGATGATGATCCCCACAACGATCAAAATTTTCGGAACGAAAGAGAGCGTCATCTCATTGATCTGCGTCGTCGCCTGAAAAATCGAAATCAAAAGCCCGGCGATCAATCCGCCAAGCAACATCGGCAGTGACAGATACAGTGCAAGTTTAAAAGTCTCAACACCCAGTCCGATCAACTTCGCTTCCATTTTGACTCCTCTCTTCCGCCCGCAGTGTACAGGCTATATGCAATTTTACTCAATCTTCATGAAGTTTCGTTGTGTTTGTGTCGATTCACCTTTTTTCCACACGCTTTTGCTATCATGGCAGAGGTTACGGTTTTCTGCGAATTGATCTGGTTTCGTGGGATTTCCCCAGGTAGCAGGTATCCCTCTTTCGGATACAATTGGATCCCATCAATCTTGCTTTTTTATCATAAAAGGAGATTGTCATGAAACGGATTGACAGACGAACATTTCTCAAAACCGCCGCACTCACGGCGGCAACAACCGCTGCTTCACCCCTTCTGGCAGGGCACAAAAGCAGTACAACGGAAGATTACAAAGCACTGGTTTGTATCGCACTTGAAGGCGGAGCGGATACGCCGGGTATGGTACTTCCCAAACAGGATGCTGCGGCTTATCGCGACTATCTTCGAACCAGACCCCGCACGGCATACGCAAATGATCACATCCGCACCCTGCGCGGAACCTCTTACGGACTCCATCCGCAAATGACACGTATGCAGCGTCTCTTCAACTACGGCAATATGGCAATCATTGCCAATGTCGGCACGCTGAATCGTCCCTATACGCAAAAAGAGATTGCCCGCGCAAAAAGTGTAAAAGCACTCTCGGATGCTCCCGATCAGCTTTTCGAACATATCGCCCAGCGTGATCAGTGGATGATGTCCGGCGACACACAAACAGGTTGGGCGGCACGGCTTGCGGATCGTCTGGGATATGATCTGGTCAATATCAGCGTCGGCGGGGAAAACAGTCTGCAGTACGGAAGCAAGCGTGAAAAACGTATCGCGCACGACGATATTTTCGGAACCCATCCGATGATGAAACAGGTCAGACGCGCACCGGTCGATACCTGGTTTGAAACCGACGACGAAACACAAACCGCACTCGGGGCACAGTTGCAGATGGTACTCGACCTCATCGAACACCGTCACAAAGCACCTTTTCCAAAGCGCCAAATCTATTTCGTCTCCGACGGCGGCTGGGATATTCATGATGCGACCCCGCAGGAAGCGGCAAAACATTTCGATCGTAAAGTCGCCGCACTTGACCACGCTATCGGACACTTTTTCAGCGCACTTGAACAACTGGGACTGGAGAAAAAGGTAACCACCTTTACCCTCTCCGAATTCGGTCGTACACTCACAGACGCCGCAAATCACGGATGGGGCGGTCACGCATTTGTCACAGGCGGTGCGGTCAAAAGCGGCATCTACGGGAAAATGCCGAAATTCTCACCAAATAGGTCCGATACCCTAGCCGACGGCACCCTCATCCCGACAATGCCGGTCGAACACTATTTCGCACCGCTGGTAACGTGGCTGACAGACGGCAACGTCAAACCGACCGAAATCTTTCCGAACCTCTCACGGTTTGACACACGCACACAACCGACATATATGACATAAACATCCACTCTCCCGCTTTTTGCGGGGGAGCGGATCAAACTTTCACGTCATACCTTTCCCGCAAATATTTTGCTACAGCGTCTTCATCGTTGGTATGGGGCAGAATCTCGGTCGCGACGGCTTTTAACTCCTCCACCGCATTGGCGACGGCGATTTTTCTATCTGCAATTTCAAATATGCCGATATCGTTGTGACTGTCTCCAAAGGCAGTGATTGTCAAGTCATCATACCCCATTTCAAGCAGTTTTCGCAGTGCGTGGGCTTTGTCACCATGTGGATGGAGTACGGTCAGGAAGTATCCGTCGATATAGGGGTCTTTGGCAAATTTGATCTCGATCGCATCACCAAACGTTTTATGTAACACTTCGTACAACCCTTCCAAAGGTTCTTTTTGATCGATATAGACGATTTTGACATTTTCATGAAGGGCTTTGAGTGGTGACAAATATTGCAGGCGTTTGTCGTTTCGGTATTCATGAAGCAGGGTTTGCTGTAGTTGATTTGTTTTACCGTATCGAAAACGCTCCGTACCATCCGCGTCAAGCCCGATCACGAACGGTTCAAGATCAAATTTTCTGCCACATGTCAAAATCTCCTGCGTAATCGCTTCATGAAGTGCATTGCAAAACAATATCTCTCCCTCGGGTGAGATAATCATCGCACCGTCCATCACAATCAGCGGATGGCACAGTTTCAGCGCTTTCAAAAGCTCCAGCGTTTTGGGTCCGCTTCTGGCGGTAGCAACGGTGAGTTTGATATTTTGCGTAGCAAGCGTGTTCCAGACTTTGACACTGTACTCGGAAACGGTAAGGTTAGAACGAAGCAGTGTTTTGTCGAGGTCGGTGATGTAGAGGTTTTTCATGAAATTAATTTAAAACAGCTTACAGGCATATTTGCCGAATTTACCGTCGTTGCTCATCAAATAGCACTTTCTGTTAATTGCCTGAGAAATCAACATCCTGTCAAAAGGGTCTTTGTGCAAATAGGGCATCTCTTTCAAAGCCAACGCATCTTCCGCAGAGAAATCAAGCAGTTCAAACCCACTCTCTTTAGCAACGGCAACCGGATCAAAATCGATTTGCAACTTACCCAACGAAGCTTTGATCATCAACTCCGTTACTGTTACGACACTCACATACACAATATTTGCCCGCGTTTCAAGCGCGCGAATCTGACTTTCGGAGAGTTTATGCGGCTCGGCAATCGCCCATAAAAATATATGTGTATCTATGAGAATCTTCATGAATCGTCACCGTAAAACATTGCATTGATCGCTTCATCTTCTTCCATAACATCATCAGGGACGGTCAACTTCCCTTTAAGAAGTCCCAGTTTTCGTTTTCCCTCCTGTTTATGCAACACAAGATCCGCAACCGGTATATTGTTCTTGGCAATGGTAACCTTTTCACCGTGATAGACCATATCAATCAATTTGGAAAGATTGGTTTTGGCTTCAGAAATATTGACGATCATCTTACATACCTCGTAGTAAAAGAATAAAATTATGATAGCACAATATGACCAGTCTGGTCAAGTATGGTTTAACAGACCAACAACGTCACAGAGTTCCTGCTGCACAGTTTTTATTATGCAAACCGGAAATCTCTATACTCTTGCGGTATCAGATAGTCCCGCACCGAAAGGAGCGATGGATAGTAGCCATGTTCATAACCGAGTGTAAAGAGTCTGTCGATCGCATCGAGCTGTTTGTCGCTCATGGTGATGGATCGGTCGTTAGCATAGAGGTCAAGGTATTTGTCCAGTTTTTGGGCATCAACACGAATCAGTCCTCTTTGAAGCAGCATTTGGGAAAGTATTTTGCGGTTTTTGTGCGCCACTTCTACCGCTTTGGTCAAGACCTCTTCATACTCTATCGCACGGGTAATGGGAATTGAGCGGCGCAGCGCCATGCCGCCCAGCGGCAGCGGCAGTTCCCCGCCACTCAATTCCTGCCAGATATCCCACAACTCTTTTTCCACCTCCAGCGTATCGTCAAATGTCAGTATGCTTTCATGAATGAGCACTCCGGCGTCCACTTCACCGCTTTTGACCGCCTCTTCAATCTCCAGAAAGTTTTTATAGACAATCCTCGCATCGGGATAGTAGATGCGAAACAGCAGTGCGTTGGTCGTATATTTTCCGCTGAGCGCGACTTTGAAATTGCGTTTGAGCCTGGTACCTTTGCGTTTGATCAGTTTGGGACCGTACCCCTCTCCGAAACTCACCGCCGTACGCAGCAAAGCATACTCATCTTTGATAAACGGATAGAGGGCGAAACTGATCGCCGTAATATCATAGAGATTTTCCAGCGCTTTTTCGTTGAGTGTTTCGATATCGAGTGCGATGTTTTCAAAACGCACATCCTCTGCTGAAACCCACCCGAAACGAATGGCGTAAAACATAAAAATATCATCCGCATCCGGCGAATGTGCGACCGTTACCGTTTTCAAACAATTCACCTCTCTTGTGTAAATCTAAAAGCTATTCTATCGCAAAAACGATTACGCCCCGTAAAACACTAAAGTTTTTTTGAAAAATGACGATGGAGAATATGACGATAAAAAATAAAATATTTCAACACCAGGGTATGACGATGAAACTTTTCAAAAGAGCGGAAAATCCACTCGAAACGACTTGTAAAACACAGGAAGAGAAACTTCAAAAACAGGCACAACGCATTGCGGAACTTGAAGCGTTGTTACAGGAAGAGCGCGAAGAGAAATCGAAACTCTACAATCAACTGCAAATCAGTGAAACGAAACTGAAAAAGAGTCAGGAAGAGGCACGGAAACTGCGCTCTGAAATGCAGGAATATCGAAAAAACTATGAAGATTTACATACCCTTTTCGGTTATGAAAACCAAAATCTCAAGTTTGCGCTGCTCGACCTGCAGCAAAATATGGCAAACGCGACCGGACGTGCCAAAGAGAGTCTCAAAACCTCCAAAACGGTGGAAGATAACTTCGACAAAGCTTTTTCCGAAATCAATATGATCGTAGATAAACTCGACGATCTGATCAACCGTTCCAACACAATCGCGGGGGTAATCAAAACACTCTCCCAAAAAGCAAGAGAGATCGAAAAATCAGTCGAGATGATCAACGAAGTTGTGATGCAGATCAAGATTCTCTCACTCAACGCCTCCGTAGAAGCAGCATCCGCCGGTGAAGCGGGGAAAGGTTTCGCCGTCGTCGCCACCGAAGTGAAAAATCTCGCCAACAAAACATCCGCCGTCGCGACAGAAATCAATAAAATCGTCAAATCGATCCAGCAAAGCACGGAAAACACCGGTCAGGAGTTTCAGCAAATCGATAAAAATATTCAGGTCATCTATGAAAACACGAATAACTTCAGCAAAGAGATCCATTCCCTTGACAAACTGACCAAACACTCACTTTCGGAGTTGAATATTCTCGGAGACAGTGTTTTTATGAGCCTGGCGAAACTCGATCATGTACTTTGGAAGGTTAACACCTACATCTCTGTTCATGAAGGCAAACCGGCGTTCAAATTTGTTGATCACCACAATTGCCGGCTTGGGAAATGGTACTTTGAAGGCGACGGGGAGAAATATTTCAGTCACACCAAAAGTTACGCAAAACTGGATAAACCGCACTCAGGCGTACACAACGGCACACACAAAATTTTCGAACTGATTGCACAAAAACCGATCGATCTGGCAGCCGTCAAACAAGCATTCGAAACGATCGAGGGAAGCAGTAAGGAGGTTTTTGCGGTTTTGAGCGAAATTATGGAAGAGGTACTTGCGGAAGAAGGTGATGCATAACAGGGCGGCAAAACGCCGCCGCAAGTTGATCAATAGAGTCCGAACTTATTATCTTTACGTTTAAACAATACACGTGTTTTATCATCTTTGTCGATAAAAATCAAAAACTGTTTGTTGCTCTCTTTGAGCATCTGCAATGCTTCCTCGATTTCAAGCGGTTTATAAAGATCGAGTTCCATCGGTACGATCTCATCTACATCTTCTTCATGAATATCCGAATCGACAATCTCCTCGATGTTTACATTGGCGATTTCATCGGGTTTGGTTACACGGTGATCGGTTACCTTGTCATGATGTCTTCTGAGTACCTTTTGTGCACGCTCTACCGCCATATCGACCGCGGCATAGACATCTTTGTCTTTTTGCTTGATCACAATCGTATTTTTTTGCGGGAGGTTGATTGTAAATTCGACGGTATACCCTTTTTTACCGTTTTTTTCATCTGCCGATACGACGACTCTTGTAGAAATGATATCCAGATTATATTTCCGCAAAGAATCGACAGCCGCCGCAATGTGATCTTTGATAGCATCGGTTAATTCAAATTGTCTTCCGACCACGCTCATATTCATAATTCCCTCCTTAAATGGAATAAATACATAGATAATTTTACAGGATTTTCAATTTGATATCGATTAAAGCCGAAAGTTATTTTAACTATTTTATTTTCCGTTTCAATCACATTTTTGGAAAAAATCTTTAACCTATTCATTACGCAAAGTCGAAAGCACATCAATTTCAGTCGCTTTTTTCGCCGGATAGAATGC
>WGAE01000148.1 GCA_015489185.1 Campylobacterales bacterium | reverse complement strand
ATTTGATTGTCAGCGGTATTAATAAAGGCTCCAATATGGGGGAAGATATCACTTACAGCGGCACGGTCGGCGGTGCGATGGAAGGGGTGTTGCAGGGGGTGCCTTCCATCGCGATTTCTCAGGTTTGTAAAGATAAGTGCCAGAATATTTTCGATTTCGGGTATGATCTGGCGGCAGAGGTGGCGTATGATCTGGCGAAAAAGGTGTTGGAAGGGACTTACCCGCTGGGAGAGCGTAAGCTGCTCAACGTCAATGTCCCGCCGATTCCCAAAGAGGTGTGCAAAGGGTACAAAGTGACCAACGCGGGAATTCGGGTCTATGCCAACAGTGCGCATTTGCATCGAAATCCGCGTGGTGAAGAGTACTGGTGGATCGGTTTGCCGGCATTTGAGTGGCAGAAGCGGAGCGAACGGCATATGTGTGATCTTGAAGCGGTGCATGAAGGGTATGTTTCGATCACGCCGATTCATCTGGATATGACATCGTACGAAGATATCGAAAAACTGGAAACGTGGTTATGAGATACGCCCGTGTACGGATGTTGCTCGGAGAGGATTTTGAAAAGATCCAAAACGCAAAAATCCTTTTACTCGGAACAGGCGGTGTCGGCGGCTTTTGTCTCGATTGTCTGGTACGTACGGGCGTACGGGATGTGACGATTGTCGATTGCGATACGTTCGAAGAGAGCAACCAAAACAGGCAGATCGGCAGCGATAACGTCGGTGCACTCAAAGTGGAACATCTCAAAACGCTCTATCCGACAGTGACGCCGATTGTGGCACGAATTACGCCTGAATGGGTGGAGCGGTTTGATTTTTCACCGTACGACTTGGTGCTGGATGCGATCGACGATATGATCGCGAAAGTAGCGCTTGCGCATCGGGTTGCGCCGAAGCTGATCGCATCAACAGGCGGCGCGAAAAAACTCGATCCGACGCGTATTGAGATTGCATCAATCTGGAAAACACACGGTGATCCGCTGGCGAAAAAGTTTCGTTATGAACTGAAAAAGAGCGGTTTTAAGGGGGATTTTCCCGTCGTCTTTTCACCCGAAATACCTCGTTGTAAAGATCTCGGATCATTTGTCGGTGTGACGGGAGCGTTTGGTTTGACACTCTGCTCCGAAGCGATTAGACGGTTATGCGACTGATTTTACTTTTCTTGTTGGTTGTCGCAACGTTGGGTGCGGCATTGATCCCCTACAAGATACAGCCGCCGGGCTATCTTGAAGAGAGTACCGGACGTCTGCAAATACTCGATACAAAAATTGTCCGTTTTGACGCGATAGAAGGGGAAGCGTTTTTCGGTATCTCCGCACTGGCATACGATGACAAGACCAAACGGCTCTATATGCTTAGCGACCGCGGGCGACTTTTTGCGTTTACGCTTGCGGTGACAGACGACAAGATCGTTTTGCTCAAACCGTTGTGGGCGAAGCGATTGCGTGACCACAACGGACATAAATTTTTTATCAAAAAAAGCGACTCCGAAGGAATGGCGCTGATACGCCAAAACGGCAGGCCGAAGCTTTTGGTTTCGTTTGAACATTTTCCGCGTATCAGGGTCTATGATCCCGATGCCGAAGTTTTAAGTGCCGGTTCGGGTGATTTAACGCGTCTTCCGTCGGAGTTACGAAAACGTTTCAATTATCGTTCGCGTAACAAAATGCTCGAATCGGTTGCATACAGCCGAAAATTTGGAACATTAACGGCTCCGGAAAAACCGCTCAAAACCGAGAAGCGAACCGAAAATGCGCTTTACAACGCACAAGGAAAGATTTGCACGTTTCATGAAGCCCCCGACTATGCTCTGACGGAACTGGCTGCACTGAGAAATGACAAGGTGTTAGCGTTGATGCGTAAAGTGACACTGACACCTACACTGGAGATTGGGGTGAAGCTTTGTATGATCGATCTTGAAAAACGCAAACAGGGGCGTTGTCGTACCGAGACGCTTTTTAGCGCAGAAAGTCGTGACGGATGGAAGCTTGATAATTTTGAAGGGTTGACACATCTTCATAACGATTTATGGCTCATGATCAGCGACGATAACGGCAACTTTTTTCAAAAAACACTTTTGGTGCTGTTTCGGTTGCGTTGATATATTTAGTCGGAGCAAGATGAGGAGAGTGCAGGCGGGTAAAAAGTTGCATGAATCAACTTTTTATAGTGTGACTGTGCAAGCGTCATATCGTAGGTGAATGTTTTGGGAACCCAGACCAGCAGGGCGTAGCGCACGATGTGACGGTTAATGTCCAGGATGGCGATTTGCGGTTTTCTGTCTGGGGTGTTCAGATGGGGCAGGTTACTTTTTAAAAGGGCGTCGAGTATCTTTTTTTCGATCGTTTGAAACGGGATATCTTTCTCCATACTAAATGCAATTTGGAGTCTTCGGTTGACTCCTTCGAGTGTGTGGTTGATGAAGGTTTGGCTGATAAAACGTGAATTGGGCACGATGGTTCGTGTGTTGTCACTGGCACGAATCGTGACCGATCGAAAATTCATATCGTCGATATCTCCGACAGTTTGCGGGTCGAGTTCAACATGGTCCCCGATTCGGATAGAACGATCGATGCGCAGCAGGATACCGACGGCGTAGTTGGAGATGAAACTTTGCAGACCAAATGCCAGCCAGAGTAATATGGCGCCGAGAATGACGAAAATGGTATGGAGATCGAGCCCGACGCTTTTAAGGGCGACGAAAAAGGTGATGAGTATGATCAGATAGTATCCGCTGTTTGCGAGCATTCTTGCGGTTGAGAGGCTTTTAATGCGGTTTGTCCGGCGAAAGCGATCGACGAAATTTTTATAGATTTTGGCGATGACGGAGCCGATGAAGAGAATAAACAGAAATGTCAGCACGGTTTTGATCGAAAACGCTTTCTCTTCGTAGACAAATAGGGTTTTATTGATATATTGATCGACGGTTTTAAGCGTATTTTTCAATCCGATTTCGGTAGATGCGAGAGCGACGTCGGTTGCGGGAAGCAGGGTGTTCGCCGCTTTTTGTAGCAGTGTGATCGTCGCCTGAAAGGGTTGTTGCAATGTTTTTGGAAGTTGTTTGCGATCTGTATCGATTTGTGTCAGGATTTGGATGAAATCGGTTTTGTTACGCTGTTGAAGTCGGTAAAGTGCCAGAAGAATCTCGGTTTGGAGTTTTTGTTGATAGATACGGCGGTTTTCTGTTTCAAGTGTTTCTTTGTTCTGTGTGTTGTTGCGCTTTTGGGCAGCAGGGTGCAGCACTTCGCTATCTTTGTCGATTGCCAGAATCTTGTTTTTCTTCTCCAGCGTTTCGAGCGCTTTGTCATAATTTGCAAGTGCGCTTTGTAGTTTTGATGTTGCCCGAAAACGGACTTTCGGCAGTACTTTTAACAGTTTGTCAAACTCTTTTGCAAAGAGTGCATCGTAGAGCTTCTCTTTTTTTGCCAGTTTCTCTTTTGAAATTTTGTAAAAAGCGTACTGCATCTGATCGCTTAAAAGGGTATTGTCGGGAGCTTTGTCGTCTACCGCTTTTTCGATGCGGTTTTTAAGTTCGAAAAGCTTTTCCTGAAACGACTTTTTTTTGGCTTCCATCGTTTCAAGTTTCATCAGGATATCGCGCAGACGCATAAACGCTTCGAGATAGCTTTCGGGGGTAATAGGGTGGTTTGGGGTGAAGCGGATGACAGGTACCGGTTCATCCGCTTCATGAAGCTTCTGCAGGTCAATCAGCTTTTGTAACGTCGAGCGTTCCAGTTCTACGATTTTCGGATCTTTGAGTTTGCGATGTATCGGGCTGTCGATTTCATGTGCTATCTTTTTGTAGTAACGCAACAGATCGTCACCCTCATAAAAGGATTTATCGATCGGCGCGGCTAACAGAAGTTGCGAGACGGAAATAAGTAATATCATGAAGTATACCATAGCGGAAGTGTATCGAAGGAGTGTAAATGTTTATTAAATATTTAAAATAATTTAATTTTACAAGAAAACACACCATATAAATTGATACTTATAAATAAAATATGCTTTATAAAAAGGTATAAAAATAAAATATATTTAATTATAATCCTGCTTTTTATTTTGCAACAGCAGGAGATAAACTTGGTACAGAAAATGACATCATCGGTCTATGACGATTTCAGAGCATTGATTCGTGACAAAGAGGAGATATCGGTTCGATACGATGTCCCGACTGCTTCAGTATGGTGCTATTTCAACCCGAAAACCAGACCCTGTTACAGTTACAATATGTTGCGTGAGATACACGATTTACAATTGGCGATTATAGACTATTTTCATAAATATGACATGCATCCGAAAATACCGATTCACTATTTCGTGCTTGCTTCCCAGACTTCCGAAATCTACAACTACGGTGGTGATTTAAATCTGTTTGCCGAGATGATTCGCAAACAGGAACGTGATACACTTTTTCGATACGGGCAGCTCGGTACTGAAATCGTTTATCTCAACAGTGTCAATTTCAATTTGCCGCTGACGACGGTTGCGGTTGTCGAGGGTACGGCGCTCGGCGGCGGTTTTGAAGCGGTGCTTTCATGTAATCTTTCGGTGGTCGAAGAGCAATGCAAACTGGGATTACCGGAGATTCGTTTCAATCTTTTCCCCGGTATGGGAGCGTACAGTCTGCTGGCACGTGAACTGGGTGTACGTCGTGCCGAAGAGATGATTACGAGCGGAAAAGTTTATTCGGCGACAGAAGTGCATCAAATGGGCTTGATCACGACAGTTGTGAAAAAAGGAGAGGCGGTGCCAAAAGCGTTAAAGTTAATGCAAAAACAAAACAGGCTTCACAACGGTATGCAGGCAATCGCCGCATCAAGAAACCGTTTTCGTCAAGTCGATCATGAAGAGTTTCTCGATATCAACCGTATTTGGGTAGATGCTGCACTCAGGCTGGAAGAGAAAGATTTGAAAGTGATGCAGAAGTTGATCGAAGCGCAAAATCAGAAATATGGTCATATCGTACGCAAAAGACGTACCGCCCAGGATCGGAGGCTGAATCTACCATATGAAATGTTTGGTCTTCCCGTCAATCGTACCCAGGAGCGTAGAAAAGGAGTGGACAGACGAAAAATCGGTTAAAATAAAAATTTTTTTCGCCGATATTGCCAAAGAGAATTTAAATTCAACGGCGGTGTCGGCAATGCGCAAACTATTACGAGAAATTTCCATACGTAGCAAAAGTGATCCTGTTTTATCACAGGCGCTTGCCAGAACAATCTTTTCTTTTCTGTCGCTTTTGACTTTTTTTGCATTCGATCACTATTTCACACAAAGTTATACTGCCGCTATGACAGTTGCCGGTATACATCTTTGCTATGCTGTTTTTATAGTGTTTGTGGAGTATCGTCATCCCCAGGATTCGGCATTGCGGAAATATATCGGTATTTTTGCGGATCTGGGAGCGCTTTCGGCAATTGTCGCTTTATCAGATATGCGTGCGGTTTTTATCTATCCGGTATTTTTATGGGTAGTCGTGGGTAACGGTATGCGTTATGGCCCCAAATATCTCAAAGCGGCGATGGGTATCGGAGTTGTTTTGTTTACAGCGGCGACTTGGTGGAATCCGGCGTGGCAAATGCACCGGGAGCTTGCCGTATCGCTGAGTGCCGGTATTGTGATCCTGGGGCTTTTTTACGGAACGTTGATTCAAAAGATTTACCGACTCAACAGTCAACTTGAGGCAAAGGTCAGGGAACGTACCCGACAACTCGAATATCAACTCTATCACGATGACCTGACACAACTTAAAAACAGATATGCGCTTAAAAGCGAATGTGCAAAAGAACAATGTTCGGAACTTTTTTTGATCGATATCGACAATTTCAAACAGTACAACGAACTCTACGGTATGGAGACGGGCAATCGTATTTTAAAGGCGGTTGCCGATACCCTGCGTGATGTCGCTTCGCAGATGCAGGGTGAGGCGTATCGTATCTACAGTGATGGTTTTGCGTTAAAGTTTTTCAATCCGGATGGCGTAAACGAAGAGAGTTGCAATCTCTATATTGTCTCCATATTGTCGGCATTGACCAATTTCAGAGTGCAAATTGCACAACGCAGTGATGAGATTCAGATCGATTTTACGGTGGTTGCAGTTTATGAGCATGAACGTATTCTCGAAAAAGCGGATATGGCGCTTGAATATGCCAGAAAGACGGGTCAGAAATATTATGTCTATGATGCTTCAATCGACAGACAGGAAGAGATCGAGCAAAATTTTTACTGGAAAGATGAAATTCGCAAAGCGATTGATCAACAGCGTATCGTGCCGGTGTTTCAACCCATTGTTGATAAAAATGGAAATGTGTGCAAGTTCGAATCACTCATTCGTCTGAAACAGGACGGCAGGCTGGTGACGCCGTGGCATTTTCTGGATATTGCGATCAAGACCCGTCAGTACGAATATTTGACGGCAATCATGATCGACAAGAGTTTTCGTGTGATGCAGGATCGTCATGAAGAGTTTTCGATCAATCTTTCTCTGTCGGATATCAGCAACAAACTAACAGTCAACCATTTACTGGCAAAGATTGAAAAACATAAAGTTGCAAACCGTTTGATCATTGAAATTCTGGAGACGGAAGATAGTCAAGATTTTGACTATGTGCAACGCTTTGTTGAAAAGGTCCGAAGACTCGGGGTTCGTATTGCGATTGATGATTTCGGTTCAGGATATTCCAATTTTGACCATCTTTTCAGATTGCAACCCGATTATCTGAAGATCGACGGCTCTTTGATCAAAAGAATCGATGAGGATGAAAACGCATACAAACTTGTCGAATCGATTGTTTTTCTGGCAAAAAATATGGGAATCGAAACAGTTGCCGAATATGTACACTCCAAAGAGGTCTATACGGTCTGTCGGGAATTGGGTATCGACGCGTTTCAGGGATTTTATCTGTATGAGCCGATGACGATGGAGCAGATGCGTACTTTCAAACAGCATGATCTGTTTGAGCAGACAACGGTTCCGTAGCCGGAGACAAACCTCGCTACGGATTGTTTTAATGAAACTTACTGCTCCTCTTTGAAGATGAGATAATCCAGACTCACTTTTCCCGCTCCGTGTGAAATGAAGATGAGCAAAAAGAGTATATAGTACAGCGGTATTTCAAACCCGTTGTCTCCTGCGCTGAAGCCGTGCGGCAAATGGACGGTGACAATAGCGACGATCATGACGACAATCATCGGGATAGAGATCAGTCTTGTGAACAATCCCAGTGTCAGCAATACAACACCGGTGATCTCCGTAGTCGCTGCCATATAAGCGTTGAGTGTCGGGAATGGAATGCCGATCGAAGCGAACCAATCTATCGTCCCCGACATATTGGACCACTTCATCATTGCCGGTTCATAAAATCCGTATGCGATCGCCAGCCTTGCCATCAGTAAGGCTACCGAACGCAGTCGGTTGAAAAGTTTGACAAGTTCATGATAAAAATAGCGTAACATTTGTTTCTCCTTTCGAAGAAGGGGTATTTGCCTTCTTTTCATTTGCCCGTGTACCGCACTACGATTTTTTCGGGACAGGTTTGGCGTCGCCGCGTTGCATTGATGATACGGAAAGTATAGTCAGATAGTGTGTAGTTGATGTGTAGAAGAGAAGAAAGGGGAGAGTATTTGCTCCCCCGGCAGATCATTTACCCTGACCGCATTTTCCGGAAGCGCATTTGCCCGGAGCACATTTCATGGCAGGTGCCGCTTTTTTCGCATCACCGCATTTGGCTGCTTTTTTGGCATTGCCGCATTTACCGCTTTTGCACTTCATCCCGTCACCGCATTTTTTCATTTGGCAGTTGGATTTGAGCGCTCTTTCGACTTTGACGTTTTGTGCTTTTGCCTGATCGTTGCACCCTTGCAGTGAAATTGTTG
>WGAE01000147.1 GCA_015489185.1 Campylobacterales bacterium | reverse complement strand
ATCGGTACCATTGTAGTAGTTGACGATTTTGATATCCTCTTTTTGCAAGGCAGGGGAGAGCTCTTTGAGTTTTTCATCAAACTTTTTTGCGACATCGATGGCATTGGCATTGGGTTGTCTCAGGAGATTGAAAACTACACCGTTTTTAAAACCCGTGGCGGCGCTAGTGGCTTTGACGGGATTTGTTCTCTCCACAAGCAGCGCGATATCACTCAACTTAACCGATTTTTGATTTGGCAGTGCGATATCAAGATCCAGTAATCTGGAAGCATCTTCACTTTTTTGATAGAGAGAAAGAACATACTGTTTATGATAATCCCGAATCAGCCCCATAAACTCTATGAGATTCTGCGCTTTGAGCTGATCGATAATCGTTTGTACATCCAGTCCGTATGATCTTACTTTTTTTGCATCGAGCAGGAGTTTGTATTCACTCCATGCCGGTGCTTTTATCTCTATATCATAGACTCCCGGGATAGAGAGCAGTACCGGTTTGAGTTCATAATAGAGTTTCTCGGTAAGTTTTGCGCGGGAGACGGAATTGGAGCCGATAGCGTAAATGGAGACAGGATAGATACTCGGTGTTGCCTGGCGGATGGTAATAGAAGCGGAAGGGGGGATGCGGTTTTTGATATCCGCGACACGGGCCTGTACCAGCTGGTATGCCAGATAAGGGTCGATATTCCAGTTGAAATAGAGACTGATATCGGTCGAACCGATAGAGGTGGTCGAGACGATCTTCTCGACATCCTGTACTGTTTTGAGTGCCTCTTCGCTGGGCTTGGTCACGGAGAAAAGCATCTGTTTTATCGGCGCATAGCCGTTTTCGATACTTACTTCAATGCGTGGGAAAAAGACGTTCGGAAAAACACCTTTGGGGATAGAAAAGGAGAGTTTGTAGCCGATAGCGGCCAGTAAAAAAATGATAATGAAAATCGCCAGTTTATTCTTCAAAATATAGAGGAAAAAACCTTTTTGCTCTCTCATTTTGCGACTTCCACAGTTGCGCCGTCATGCAGCATATAGGCATTTTTCAAGGCGATTTGATCATCGGTTTTCAGGTGCCCTGTGACCAAGACCTTGTCAATCATATCTTTTTGTACGGTAATAAAGTGAAGTATGGCTTTGCTCTTTTTGATCAGAAACAGAGCCGGGCGATTTTGTACCAAAACAATCGCGTCTTTGGGAATGATCCAGCCTTCTACGTTTCTAATCATCAGCTTGGCTTGCAGTTCGGTGCCGACAGGCAGATTTTTCTCGGGCTTCGCAATGACATCAATCAGATTGGAGCGGCTATTGGGCAACACTGCGGTAATTGCGGCGCTTATGTTGGCAAAAGAACTTTCGAGCCGTATAGGTTGCCCGGGCTTCAGGCGCATGGCGTAAAAGAACGGCACGGACAAACGCACTATTATGCGAGTCGGGTTCATTGACGCCGCCTGCATACCGTATGTCAGATAACTCCCCGACGGGGCTAGGGAAGTGATGTAGCCCTCTTCGGGAGCGCGGATCACTTCACCTTTTTGCAACAGAATCTGCTGAGAAAGAGCGTTGAAAATTTTTGTACGTTCCAACTCTTTTTGCCGAAGTGCATCGGAAGCCATCAAAAAAGCGTCTTCACTCATGATGCCCAACCGCAGCATCTCTTTATGGTGCTTTTGTTGCTGCTTGGCCTGTGCAATCTGTCGATCGATCAGCTTGAGCTGAGCCTGAAGTCCTTGGATCTGCAATGTTCGCATGGGATTTTTCAACCCTCCGATGACCCCGCCTCGATGAACGAACTGATACAAAGAGACCTTTGGGACAAACTCCCCTTCCGATCGAACAGCGACGCTGATTGCCTCACCGCTTACTACCGTCGCAGGAACCATCACGGTAAGAGGCATGGTGCTTCTTTTCGGTGCAACGGTTGTGACGGTGACCGGGCGAACCTTTTGGGGTACCTGCAGCACACTTTGCATCTCATCCTCTTCGAAAAAAGCCAACAGCTGTAGCGACAGTGCCACCAGTAATAAGAATTTACTCATAAATTTTCCCCTGACAACAGGCATCGAGTTTCATCCCGTTGGCAAGATGTTCGAAATGTGCGTCGAGATGCTGTTCCTGGAGTGCAAGCAACTGTTGCATGGTTTGAAGATAGGTATTGAAATCGACATAATGTTTCAAATAGGCCGCTTTGATCGCCTCGGCATTTTCTCGCGCCATTTTGATGGCCGGAGCGAGTTCTTCCATACGCTCACGCGCGCTTTTGTACGCGATTTGCAATGCGTAAAACCGCTGTTCGGCCGCGATGCGTGCACCGACGATGGCCGTATCGGCTTTCAGTGCCGCCGTCTTGGCGGCTTCGATGCGCTTGCCTATACCGCTGCTGAAGCCGAAGCGTATGCCGCCGTAAACACTGTAGTTGTCGCCGTAGGAGGTTGGGTCGCCGTTGGACTGGTAGGCCGTGCCGATCAGTGCCTCCGGACGCCACTCTTTTGCTACGCTCTTTGCCTCCAGGTGGGATATGTCGGCTTTGGTCTTGGCATGACGAAGGGCAGGATCGAATGATAAAAATCTCTTTTTGTCGCATTCGATCGTCGTACTGCGCGGATCGGGTATCTGCGATCCGGGGGCGTAGAGTAAAAGTTGTGTCCGCATCGTCTGCAATGATTGGCGCTCATTTATGATGCGGTTCTTCAGCATTGCGAGCGCGTTGGCGAATCGTCGGGCATCCATACGGGCGAAACCACCCACCGCTACCCCTTTTTGCATCGAGTCATAAACCTTTGACTGTTCACGGTAGAAGTTCGTATAGAGCTCAAGAAGCTTTTCACTTTTGCGATAGCGTGTGACCATCTGCACCAATGTGCCGTACAAAGCGCGCTTTTGCATCTGAATCTCTTCGAGATTGCCCTCGCTTTGCAGTTCCAATACCTTGACTGCATCGCTGTATTTGCCGAAAAGGTCGAATGAATCTTCCGCTGACAGATCCATCACGTCAAAACCGTTTTGCAGCGTATCGGCTTTGGTCCGCGTGTAGCGCATATCGAAAGAAAGGTTCGTAAACCGATCGACATTCGCGCCTGAAACCTGCAGTTCGCCCCTTTTTGTCTCCAGTTGATATTGTTGATCGATCTTGAGCGTCTTCAGTACTTTTTGATAATAAGAGAGCATCTCGTCGGCCCGGAGCGAAAGGGATGCTGCAAGTATTAATACAAAGATTTTAAACATGTGAATCTCACCTTTCCTATCCTCAAAATTATTACGTTACAAATGGAACAAAACTAACAAGAAAATGAAAAACTCAACATCTATTGGTTGTCCGATATCGTTTGATGCGTATGAGTATCATCAATAACAAAAGCAGTAGGGGCACTCCCATCGCTACGGGCCAGATTCTGGATGGTATTACCGTTTTTTTCGGCCTAATATCAAAAAAAACGATATCACTCGTTAACGGCTTGATATCCATGTCGCTTACAGCCGTTACAAACAGTCCGTAATGTCCTGACTGGATAAGGCGCATAGACCACTGCTCGTTGCTGGACGATCTACCTTCGATGCGAGCAAGATGAACGGCTTTTTGCGCAGACCAATCTTCTAGATCGACAGGGTGCTCCCTGCCTTTGTTCAAGTTGACAAGTGAGATATACAGCACGATGTTTTCGACAGGCCTATCACTTTTATTTGTCAGCACAGATTCAAAAACCGGCCTGTCGCCCATAGTCAGATTGGCATCAGGTTTTTTAACCGTAATCTGTAGCGATTCGGCATTGGAAAACGGCACAAACACCAGCAGCAAAAGAAACAACAGGTATTTCACGTTCGCTCCTTTTTTGCCCGGTAGAGCGACAGAATCAAAGTCAGTATGGCGATAACTGCTATTGTGCTGAGACGCAACATCTGCTGTGAAAACGTTTCACTGTCAATGATCACGGCATCGAGCGTATTGATTGCATCGGCAAAAGGGTTGATAAAATCGATTGTTTTACCGAGTGCGCTTTGCCTAAGTGATGCCGAAAGCAAAAGCGGTGAGGCGGAAAAAAGCACGACGACCAGCATGATCGTTTGTGCCGCCTTGTAGCTTGAGGTCGTCAGCGATACATAGATACCAAGGGCGGAAAAGATCATGCTTAACATCATCCCCAAGAAAAAAAGGTATATCAGCCCTTCAAACAGATTTTGACCGCTGCTACCCACAGCAATGAAATAGGGTAGAGCCACCAAATAGATCAACACATAAAGCAGCAGAACAAAGCAAAGTTTCGCCCGGACGATCATCTGAAGATTCAATGGTGTCACGAGTAACACGCTCAGGGTGCGGCGCTCTTGTTCACCCGCAATGGCATCACTGCCGTATAAGGCGGAGATCAGCATCATCAGGACCAGTACGATCCCACTCATCATATAAAGCGCCTGTGCGTTGTCCAGAAGGCTCAGTTCTGTATTTGTGACGAGCATCAGAGAAAAAGCGGAAAGAACAACGCTCATCGCCAGAAAAAATAGCATCCCTTTGGATGAGTAGAAAAGTTCCATCGACTCTTTTTTAAGAATCGGATAATGACAAGAACTCATTCTGTGGCCTCCCGGGTATAGGTAAAATAAAGGTGCTCTAGTGAGCCGGATAGCGCCACTGCCTGATTGAAACGAATCCCATTTGTCCATAATTTTTCCATCGCTTTGTACGGAGCAATGCCCTCAATGTCGCACTCGATCCATCGATCTTGCTTACGAATGAAGTGAAGATGCTCACTGTTGCACTTCAGTGGATCGGTAGCGGGGTTGACCAACTCAAAACGGTAGCGCGAAAAGGGCGCAGCCCGGTTAAGCTCATCTTCGTAGCGCAGCTGTCCGTGGTACAAAATGCCGATACGACTGCAGAGCCGTTCCACATCGTCAAGAATATGGGTAGAGAGAAGAATGGTTGTATGCTTTTTGCGGTTGAGATCGATCAGAAGATCATGAATTTCTCGGCGTCCTTTGGGATCAAGACCATTCGTTGGCTCATCGAGAATTAGCAGTTTTGGTTCGTTAATGAGTGCTCTTGCTAAACCAAGACGCTTACGCATTCCTTGCGAATACATATCTATCGGTCGACAATCATTGCTATCAAGTCCGACATCCTCTAGAAGCCGCTCAAGAGTAATCTTATCGGAATTTCGCTCATACAACTGGGCAAAAAAGTGCAGGTATTCCATAGCATTCATCCATCCATAGGGAGTGAAAAATTCAGGTAATGCGTTTATCTTCCTGCTCAATTTCTTTTTCGCTTCTGTAACATCAAAATCGAATATCTTGACAATGCCGCTTTGAAAAGAAATAAGTCCAAGTATAATTCCCATCAAGGTGCTTTTACCGGCCCCATTTGGACCCAACAATCCATAAATATCACCTGTTTTAATCCGCATATTAAGCGCATTGAGCACTAATTTGTCCCCGTAAGATTTTTGAAGATTCTCTATTGTAATTGCATACATACCATTTCCATTTGTTCGATTATGTCAACCATCTTTATCGACATCCAGTACCTTTGCTGTAACTGGATCGATGATTACTTTCGTCTCATTTTCGTAACTATCGATCATTTTTATTTTATATATCAGATAGCCGTCTTCCTCTTCAAGTTCCGCTTTCTCCACACGTCCAGTCTCTTTTGTTTTTGCAGCTTCAATAGCCTGTGACATGGTAATTTTTGCCTTTTTCATCGCTTTGTGAGCAGATTCGAACATTCCAATGTTGATTGAACTTTTGATATCGTCAGCCATGAGAGTCACAGTGAATGCACTTACAATCAATGGCATGAAAACTGTTTTTATTTTCATCGATTTCCCCTTAAAAGAATTGTCTATTAATAGCAAACCATATATTGAAACATAAAGGTTATGTATATATGAAATCAAAATGAAAAATTTTTAATCAACATGCTATCAGCTACATTTCGGACTACTTACATAGAGGGGAGTGCATATCAGTAAAGTATAAAATAGTGACATAATGTGCACATTTAGGAAAAGTTGAAAGAGCAAGAATGAACCACTAAGCTTTTTTGCAATAAGAATTGCGCGACATATGTTCGACCAATCAACCGGGGAGAGAGTTTTTCTGCCTATTTTGCTGCTGGACATCGAAATAGTGCTGATAGCGAAGCATATAGCCGAGGACGGAAAATCGGATGCTTTCTTAGGGTTTGCGAAGGACAATGGCATGGATTTCAAAATGGCCGAAAAAGCTTTTGTCGGACACCTGGCGGAGGAAATATCTTGCAAAATGCTTGAGAAATGGGAAATCTACGGCCATATACCGAAATCCATAATATATTCCACCAAGCCGCACAAGTCGGAAGAGGAGATAAAACCTCTTGCATTGACGTTATGCACTGCACAGAAGGAATTGAACTTTTGGCGGGCATTGCCGATCCGTCCGAAGTCAAGCAGCGCTCAAGCAGCCTGGGCATGGATCCGGATACTCTTTTGAAACTGATCGGTTCTTCCAATATCTGAAAACATTGGGATACAGCACTATTGCAATTGGTCCCTGTACCCTTTGTTTTTTTTCTGTCTCAATATTGATAGGTACCGCGATTTCGCGCTCTCTTCATCGTAGAAATAGTCTATTTTTATGCCTGTGGGTCTTCTGTACCGAACATTGCCGTACTCCCTCTCGACAATATATTCATTAAAAAGGGTAGGGTGTAATTCCAGACGGTAGTATCTTGTGTTGCCGCACTCGGTTCTGCGCACAAGGGTCTTTCGCCACATCACGTCAATCCACGATCTCTTTCAGTATCGCCCTGATTGCCTCTTTTGTTTTGAGAAGCGCTTCATCTTCGCACTTCAGGGCCTTCGACAAGTCATGCAGCCCTACGAGGAGACTTATGACTTCATCATCGATCTTCACTGCATTTTCCGCCAGCAAGACCGATTTTTTTATAACGCGGGATATAAGCTCATTTTGGGATACTTCAGGATCAATGTTGAACAGGGGAGCCAGTGCGCTGATTCTGTTCAGCGTTTCCCTGTCAAAATCGATACGCTTGTTGACCGTATCGATCTTTTTACCGTTCTCCTCCGCCATCTTTTTCAATACTTTTGCCTTTTCACTCTCCATTATCGTTTCTCCTTTTATTGCTATCTTTCCACATTGGCCCATATGGCACTCTTGATGTCTGATTCTTGCGAATACAGGCCCAGTGTGCCGATAAGCAGGATTATAGAAATATAATCCATCTAATACCTGCTTACATGGTGTAATAGAGATATTATAACCATATGATCACATTTAAATCAATAAAAGACTCTTGTAAAAGTTTGTTAGATACTATAAAATAGCTGTGTAACATAACTATGTGCTCAAATAAGAGCCTTAAAGAAAACAGTCTAATGCAAACATCGGTATAAAGATGCAACATACTGTAAAGTATGTTATACAATATGCCGTAAAACAGGGAGAATAGGGGATGCAACTCGAAACAGGTGACTTTCTGAGCGATCTGAAGAGGTGGCATAAAGCCTATATGGAGCATATAACTGCGCTTGCATACTCTAATAACACTTTAGAGCTATATAACCGTGCCATAGATATGTTTATAGAGTATAGCAGACAGTATCAAGACGAAATAAAGCTAAGTGAGATAAATTC
>WGAE01000146.1 GCA_015489185.1 Campylobacterales bacterium | reverse complement strand
GCAGACTCTTTGCGAAGCTCTCCGAAGAGGCGGCAAAACTTTGTGTCGAAACGCTGCGCCGTTTTGATATGATCGAACCGCTACCGCAAAACGGGTGTGACAGCAGTTACGCGCCCAAGATCACCAAGGCGGACGGTCTGGTCGATTTTGACGATGCGGTGAAACTCGATGCGAAGTATCGTGCCTTTATCTTCTGGCCCGGAATCTATCTCAAAAGCGGTTTGAAACTCAAGTCGCTGCGTATGGTCGCAAAAGAGGGGAACTATTCGAAAGGGGTGATTCTGGAAATTGCCGAGGATCATATAGTCGTGGGATGTTCCCGTGGAAAGGTAGCGATTGCTCGGGTTCAGCCGCCGTCGAAAAAGGAGATGTCCGTCATCGACTATATTCATGGAAAAAGGCTTGAGGTTGGAGATACGTTATCTTGACGAGATCAATTCGACACACCTTTATCTGACCGAGGCGATTCGAAAAGGAGAAATCAAACCGCCGCTGGCAATCTGCGCAGATCGACAAACAGGGGGTGTCGGCAGTCGTGGTGATCGCTGGATCGGCATGGACGGTAATCTCTTTTTGTCGTTTTGTATCGATGCGGCATCTTTGCCTGCCGATTTGCCCAGACAGTCGATGTCGATCTGGTTTTCATGGCTTCTTAAGGAAGTACTGGCGGAAGAGGGGTCGAAGATATGGCTCAAATGGCCCAATGACTTCTATCTGGGAGACAAAAAAGCCGGGGGAACGATCACAGCTGTTTTACGGGAAAATATTGTGGTTTGCTCGATTGGGCTGAATCTGAAAAAAGCGCCCGAAAACTTTGCTGTCGTCGATATTTCGATTACGCGCGAAAGGCTGTTGGAGCGCTATTTTTTAAAATTAAAACAAGATATTTTTTGGAAGGATATATTTAGAAAATATAAGGTAGAATTTTTACAATCCACGAGGTTTCCTTACTTCGATAAAGCGACGCAAAAGCGCCTGCATCTCAGGGATGCGGTGTTGCAGGAAGACGGTTCGATTTTGATAGAAAACAGAAGGGTGTACAGTTTAAGATGAGTGAAGTGATCGCAATAGCAAATCAGAAAGGCGGTGTTGGCAAAACGACGACGGCTGTCAATCTGGCGGCATCGCTGGCAGTGGCGGAGAAAAGAGTTCTGCTGATCGATATCGACCCGCAGGCAAATGCGACGACGGGACTCGGATTTGCCAGAAGCGACTATGAGTTCAATATCTATCATGTTTTGATCGGTCGCAAAAAGATGTCGCAGATCATCCTCAAAACCGATATCGATACACTCGATTTGGCTCCCGCAAATATCGGACTCGTCGGACTCGAAAAAGATTTTTACGACAGCGGTATCCGAAACAAGGAACTGGTGCTTAAGGAAAAGCTTGCCGAAGTCAAAGAGAATTACGACTATGTGATTATCGATTCACCGCCGGCGCTTGGACCGATTACGATCAATGCCCTGAGCGCGGCAAATTCGGTTATTATCCCGATTCAGTGCGAATTTTACGCGCTCGAGGGTGTCGCGCAGCTTTTGAATACAATCAAGCTGATCAAAAAAACGATCAACCCGAAACTAAAAATCAAAGGTTTCCTGCCGACGATGTATAGCTCTCAGAACAACCTCTCCAAAAATGTGCTCTACGATCTTGAACAGCACTTCAGCAGCAAACTCTTTTCCGCGCGGCTGGATGACGGAGAGGAGAAATATATCGTGATTCCCCGCAATGTCAAACTTGCCGAGTCTCCGAGTTTCGGAAAACCGATTCTGCTTTATGATATCAAATCATCCGGTTCGGTCGCCTATCAAAATCTTGCACAGTCGATTTTGGCAGCCGGTTAAGTAACAGGGAGTAAAACAGAACAATGGGAAAAAACAGACTGGGACGGGGACTTAGTGCCATTTTAGATGATGTCGAGGATGCCTACAGACAGGATATAGAGAGTGATCGTACGGTTGTGCGGGAGATTCCGCTGACCCAGATCGTACCGAACAAATATCAGCCGCGTAAACACTTCGATGAAGAGGCGTTACGGGAACTTTCACAATCGCTTCGCAAACACGGACAGTTACAACCGATCGTCGTGGTCGAACAAAACGATGACCAATATATGATTATCGCCGGGGAGCGCCGTTTTAGAGCGGCGAAGATGGCGGGGTTAGAGACGATCAAAGCGATTGTGGCGGATCTGGAGAACCAAAACCTGCGCGAACTGGCGCTGATCGAAAATATTCAGCGTGAAAACCTCTCTCCGCTCGAACTGGCGCAATCTTACAAAGAGTTGATTGAAGAGTATAAGATCACGCAGGAGGAGCTGAGCGAGATTATCCACAAAAGTCGCTCACAGATTACCAATACGCTGCGTCTGCTCCAACTGACACCTTATACTCAGAAACTGCTCAATGAGAACAAGATTACCCAGGGACATGCGAAAATACTGGTTGGACTCGACCCTGACAGTGAGAAACTGGTTGCCGATACGATTGTCGGGCAGAAACTGAGCGTACGCGAAAGTGAAGAACTCGTTAAAAGTCTCAAGCGCGGGGATACGCAAAAAGCGGATGCAAAACCTGCTTCTGCAAACGAGGCGGATACAGAATTTAAAGGGATTGAAAAGATCGCCGGACAACTGCAATCGCTCGGTATCAAATGCGCTTACAAGAAAAATAAACTCACACTCACCTTCCGTAACGAAGCCCAGATCAAGGCACTTTCGTCGATTTTGTCAGAAGATTAAATTACTATTTATAAACTTCATGATAAAATCTGACGAATTTTTCAAAGCGTAAGAGAAAAAACTTGTAAAGGGCTACATCATGTTGGATATCAATCTGGGGTTACTACTGTTTGTCGCAGCGGTTTTTCTGGGACTTGTTTACATATTGAACAATATTCTCTATCAACCGTTGCTTGCATTCATGGACCGACGCGAAGAGACAATTCGCAAAGATCTCGAAGCATCGAAAGAGATGGGTGATGAGATAGAAGAAGCACTCTCTCAGGCACATGAAACCATCTCCCACGCAAAATCGGAAGCACATCAAATTCGTGAAAGTGCTGTCAGTGAAGCAAAAGAGAAAGCGGCGTCTCTGGTCGCCTCCGTACAGCAAGAACTGGAGGAACAGTACGAAGCGTTCGTCAAAAAGCTTTCCGCTGAAAGGGTGGAGCTGAAAAAGAGTATCGAAGCGAAGGTTGCCGCTTATCAGGATACACTTCAAAATAAACTCAAACAAATCTGAAAGGAGTGCAGTTGAAAGTCAGATATCTCATATTGACACTATTGCCGGTCCTGGCCTTCGCTTCAGAATCGGCTGCCGAGCACGGCACCGATATCGTAGCGCGTACCGTCAACTTTTTGATCTTCGCGGCCATACTTTATTATCTGATTGCAGATAAAATCAAGGCTTACTTTGCCGGAAGAACAAGAGGTATTGCCCAACGACTGACAGAGATTCAGGAGAAACTCAAAGCGGTCAAAAGTTCGAAAGAGGAAGCGCTCAAAGAGGCGGAAGAGGCGAAACTGAAAGCTGCTGATTTGATCGAAACGGCAAAAAAAGAGGCAAAAATGCTTTCTGAAAAGATCGCAGCGGATGCGGAAGCGGAGGT
>WGAE01000145.1 GCA_015489185.1 Campylobacterales bacterium | reverse complement strand
GAATATTTATGATGCCGCGCTTAGAAAAATGATGCTCAAAGCACCTGGATTTGCGCAAGGGTGGGAGCTTTCGATGCAAGAGGCCGAGCGTGAATACGAAGAGAATGAAAAAGGACTCAGAACGGTGGTCAAAAAAGTTTTCGGACCGAGTATTGCGCATAAAACCGATACTACCGACGTCCAGCCGGAGAATTAGCGGGTTTACGCTTTGTAGCGTTTTTATCGACAGCCGGGGTCATCGGTTTGAAAAATTCATATACAAGGGGTGCTTCCCCCTTGAATTGAATATAAATCAGCAAATGTGCTTTCTTCTTTGATTGATAAACTTTGAAAATTTCACACTCTTTGGGAATGATACTCATATGATACCAGGCGCTGTTTTGCGCGTTCATCTTTGAAAATGGAAGTGTCGATTCAAACCGAACCAGTTTTTTCAGATCGGGTTTGATAAACCAGGTGACATAGGGATAATCGATGTCAAATAAAGAGTTAGCGGTTTGCATATCTACAAAGCTGTTTTCACGGCTTGTACCTGAGATGGAGATTTTTGTTGCGAAGAAGAGATCTTTTTGGATCATCGAAAGCAGACGCTGATCGAAAAAGGCGGATTGACTCTTTTTGAAAAAGAGTTTGTTCGATTTCTGAAGATTCGCTACCGCGGAGTAGAGAAAATAGACGATGATTCCCAGCAAAAAGATTGAAAGCACCAGTTCGATCAGCGTAAACGCGCGCCTAGGCATATGGTTCATTGTAACTGCACCTTGTAGACGTAAGTCGAGTGGTGCTTGTCGGAAATTGTGATTTTATCGAATTGCAAGGTTAAATCAATCCCCTGTTCCAGCAGATTGTCGGAATTTTGATTCTGTTCGGAGTCTTCTGTTTGTTTTGTCGTATCTTCTTCTGAAAAGGGGGCAAAGGTTGTATAGTTTTCCTGTTCGTAGGCGATCTTTTTTTGTTTCAGAAAACGGATGACCTTATCCTCTTTAATCATATAATCATCACGTAAAAAATCGTAGAGGCTTTTTTCAGTACGGTGATATTTAGGATCATTGTGGGTAACAGGGATGGAGGCGAGACGATCAAACTGCGCTTTGTTTGCCAGAAAGGTGAAATTGTTTTTACTGTTGATTGCAATCTGAAAAAGTCCGGTCGCGACGACCGCCAAAATTGCTACGGAAACCAGAACTTCGATGAGTGTAAACGCGTTTCTATTCATGAAAGGTGATCTTCTTCTCTTTTTCGTGGGTAAAAAGTGCCAGTGCCTCTTCGAGCGAGTCTGTTTCGTTGACATCTTCAAAATAGGGCGGGAAGATGATATAACGATCTTTTTTGATCTGATGTACAATATAGTTGGATGCGCTTCCGTTGGGGAAAACGGTATAACGAAAACAGACCGGTTCCAGTTTATCGTCGATGCGTACAGGCACAAAGCTAATTTTTCGTTCATGACCGAACGGATCGCTTTTATAGACTTCCAGATTATCAAAGAGGGAAAGGGGCAGGTCGACGTGCATCTTTTCATGATATTCACCGTTGACAAAGAGTGCCGCTTTGTCACATTTGCCGTAAATGTACAGATCCAGACGTTGCCCTTCATGATGTTTGGCTGTCATCGTGTCACGCAACGCTTTGAGTGATGCGATCTTCATGTGTTGTTTGGGATCGAAACGTCCCAGTACCAACGCATAGACGATCCCTATGATCAAAACAACGATCATCAATTCGAAAAGGGTGAAGGCTTTATGGTAGTGTTTCACGTTCGTTGCGGTATCCAGTCTGTTTGATTTTGATATATGCGCCCTTTGAAAAATAGTGCTTCACTCAAACGGCTTCACGGGGGGTACCCCAAAAATCCGTACCGGATTTCGACCCTTCCGCTGCAGATGTTTTCGCGAATCATATTTTTCAGAGGACTTAACTAGTTTAAATTCTATTAATTATAGCAATATATATTTTATGCTATGATAAGTTATTTAGAAAATTAATCTCTATTTAATACGGAAGAAGTCTATGTCAAAAAAACGAATCTTGCTACTCGAAGACGATATCACACTCAATGATACAATCACCGAGTACCTGGAAGAACAAGGGTATGAGGTCGAGAGTGTCGAAAGCGGTGAAGAAGCGATGGATAAAATCTACGAAAACAGTTACGATTTGTTGCTTCTGGACGTCAAGGTACCGGATATCAACGGATTTGATCTGCTCAAGGAAGTCCGCGGCAGAGGCAACACGACTCCGGCAATTTTCATTACCTCTCTTGATTCGATTGATGATCTGAGTGAAGGGTATGAGAGCGGTTGTGACGACTATATACGCAAACCTTTTGCACTCAAAGAGCTGGCGATGCGGATGACAACGATTTTAAAAAGAGACTTTTTTCATACAAACAACGAAAAGATCGCTATCGATGAAAATATTGAATATGATATTGACGGAAATATTCTCTATATTGACGGCAAAGAGGTTTCACTTAACAAAAAAGAGTCGAAACTACTCAAACTCTTTTTGCAAAATCAAAATCAGATACTCTCCCATGAACGTATCTATGATGCTGTCTGGGATTATGATGAAAATGCATCTGAAGCGTCGCTTCGTACTTATATTAAAAATCTGCGAAAAATTTTAGGGAAAGAGAAAATTGTCAGTATCAAAAAACAGGGCTACAAGTTTATCCCGGGCAGAACGTAAAACACTTTTCTCCTTTCTGGCGCTCTACTCCTTTTTTGCGATCGTACTACTGATTATTTCAGGCTATCTCTATTATTCGCTCCAAAAAGATTTGATGCTGGAAGGACGTATGAACAAACTCCAGGAAGACTCCTACAAACTGATTTCCCGCTTACGCTATCTTCATGAACACTTTGACGAAGATCAGACCTATCCGAGGTTTCATGAATTTCGATCGGCAATTTATGATAGTAGCAAGAAACTGATCTTCTCTACGCTCGAAGAGGATCGGGTCAATCTGGACAAAACACTCTATACGATCAACAACCATATTCACTATGTTCGCCTGCTGGAGTCTTACTATTTGGGGGCGATGTATGTCGTGATTGAAGTCAGGGATGACGGGAAATGGTTCAACTATCTCAAAAAAGAGGTCGTCATTTACGGTATCGTTCTCTTTTTGCTGCTGCTTTTGGTAGGTTATTATCTCTTTCGTATCATGTTGCGTCCGATGCGAAACAGTATTGCGTTATTGGATCGTTTCATCAAAGATACGACACATGAACTCAATACCCCTGTCAGTGCGATCCTGACCAATATCGAAATGATCGATACCGATAAACTTGATCCGATTACCCGAAAAAAGATTCGAAGAATCGATATTGCATCTCGTACGATCTCTAATCTGTATAAAGACTTGACCTACGCGGCACTGGGGAACAAGATGGAGTCCAAAGATGAGAAGATCAATATGTATTATTTGCTTAAGGAGCGGATCGAATATTTCAAAGTAATCTCTTCCGCAAAAAGCATTAACTGCATCACCGATTTACGTCAAGATGTCTATTTGACAATCGACCGCACCAAAATTACCCGTGTAGTTGACAACCTGCTTTCTAATGCGATCAAATACAACAAGCGTTTTGGAACGATTCGCGTGGTTTTACGGGAACACTATTTTGAAATCATCGATACTGGTATTGGTATGGATGAAGAGGCATTAAGAGGTATTTTTGAACGTTATTCACGTTTTAACAAGAGTGAGGGCGGTTTCGGACTGGGATTGAATATTGTCAAAGCGATTGCGAATGAATACGACTTGAAAATCGTTTTTAAGTCTAAACCAAAAGAAGGTACCAAAGTGAGGATCTCATGGGATTGATGATAAAAATGTTGACTTTATGGTGGTTATTAACGGAGGGCGTGCTTTATGCCAATACGGATAAAATGACCGAGGCAGAAACAATTTACGAACACAACTGTATGCGATGTCACAAACAGATGTCGTTGACGATGCAAAAGATTTTTATGCGTTATTTATTGAAATACAGCAGTGAAGTTTCCGTCAAAACCGCACTCTTTGATTTTTTAAAAAACCCCAACTATTTTACCTCCGCACTGCGTAAAGATCAGATCGCAAGATACGGTTTAAAAACCAAATCGACACTGACGGATGAAGAACTGCGTAAAGCGATCGATGTTTACTGGGAAAAATACAAAGTCTTTGGAAAACTAAAGTGAAGTTTCATTGAAGATATCGTATAATTTCCACAATTGCTTCACTATTATCTTTTATAATTGTGTTGTAATTAAAATTTAAGGAGAGAAGATGAAGAGATTTCTAAGTATCATCGCAACGTCGGCGTTGATTGCCGGTATTGCCACGACAACTGTTTCGGCTGATCCTGCAAAAGGTCAGAAAATCTATCTGAAAAAGCTGAAAAAAGTGTGTGGATTCAACGGTGCGAAAATGGCTGCAAAACATACTCAGGATGAGTGGGAACAAATCAAAGAGAGTGGGAAACTGGAAGATGAGTTGAAAAAACAGTGCCCGAAACTCAAAGATATCAAAGATAAATATCTGGATGATCTGTTTGACTTCCTCTATGAGTATGGAAGCGACAGCGGTAATGTTCCGTCATGCTAATTTAAGCATAACTATAAAGAATAAACAGTATAATAATAAACTAATATAAAAACTTAAAACAGGAGAAGAAAGATGAAAAAAATCATTTTATCAGTTGTAGCTTTGGGAGCAATGAGTTTGATGGCTGCGGATGGTGCGGCACTTTACAAAAAATGTGCAGGCTGCCACGGTGCAAAAGCTGAGAAAAAAGCGCTCGGTAAATCTGAAGTAATCGCAGGATGGGATGCTGCGAAAACTGAAGAAGCACTGAAAGGGTACAAAGCCGGTACAAGAAACGTTCACGGTATGGGCGGTTTGATGAAAGGTCAAGTTGCTTCTTACTCTGACGCGGATATCAAAGCGGTTGCTGAGTATATTCACGGTCTCAAGTAATCAACACTTTTAGATGCGGACGCTTTCGGGCGTCTGCTCTCTTTCTCCTTATTTTTTAATTACAAATACTTCTTGAACTAAACATATTCGCCTTCAAAAAATTTTTAGATTTTATCAATAATTCTTATCTTTTATGCTATACTCCCTGAAGTAATACATATAGGGGAATCGAAATAATGGCGGATATTGATATTATACAGGCGATCATCAACGATGATTATCTCGCAATCAAAAAGGCAATCAAACAGGGTGTTGATCTGAACCAGATCGTTGAAAATGAATTAAATGAAAATGAAGAGTCGCTGCTCTATTTTGCACTGCACCATAAATGTTCGTTCGAGACGATTAAACTGATGATCGAAAACGGCGCGGATATTGCACAGGTAGATGCGCAGGGGGTATCATTGCTTGATGAGGCGATTGTTTCAGGGAGTCTGGAGCTTGTGCGTTATCTGGTGGAAGAGAAGGGCATGGATGTCAACCGCACAGAGCGCAAAAGCGGGTTTACACCGCTGATGCAGGCTGCGGCGTACGGTTATACCGATATTGTTGACTTTTTACTGGAAAAAGGTGCCGATATCCACGCCCGTGACAGTAGCAACCTGAATGTGATAGAATATACCAAAAAACTGCAACGTAAGAATATGCAAAAACATCTGGAAAGCTATCTTGACAAATCCTAGTCTTTTATACAAAAAGTAACATTTTTATGAAAGTTATAAACGTATATGAGGGTCCATATTATGAACTGTTATATACTTATGCCTTATTAATATATCATATGTTATTATTAAAAAATACCTTAATTCAGGAGGCTAGATGGAAGTAAATATGACCATCGAAGGGCTCAAATATATGGTCCTGGGGATGACAACGGTTTTTCTTTTCCTGCTTTTAATGATCTACGTACTCAAACTGCAAAAAATCATACTCGACAAATTTTTCCCACCAAAACCTGTAACGGCGGCACCGATAAAGCAGCCGCGATCTGCAGGAAGCGGTACGGATGATGAAGAGACGATAGCGGCAATTACAGCGGCGATCACCGAGTATAAAAAAGGATAATCAGAGATGGCAAAAAAATTGATAGATATCATGGATACGACCTTTCGAGACGGCTTTCAGTCGGTCTTCGGAGGGCGTGTGTTGATGGAAGATTTTCTTCCTGCGGTAGAGGCGGCAAAAGAGGCGGGTATCAGCCATTTTGAATTCGGCGGAGGTGCACGGTTTCAGAGCCTCTTTTTCTATTTAAATGAAAATGCGTTCGATATGATGGATAAGTTTCGCGAAACGGTCGGTCCTGAAGCGAATCTGCAAACGCTGGCACGCGGTGTCAATACCGTCATGCTCGATACGGGCAGTAGCGAACTGATCGATTTGCATGCGAAACTGTTCAAAAAACACGGTACGACGACGATTCGTAACTTCGACGCGCTTAATGATGTTGAAAATCTCAAATACAGTGCGGAGTGTATCAAAAAACACGGTCTCAATCATGAAGTTGTCGTAACGATTATGGATTTGCCTCCAGGATGTACCGGTGCACATGATGTCGCTTTTTACGAAAAGGTACTGCGTGAGATTCTTGATTCGGGTATTCCTTACGACAGTGTCTGTTTTAAGGATGCCAGCGGTACGTCAAATCCGCATAAAGTCTACGAAACGATCAAAATGGCAAAACGCCTTCTCCCCGAAGATGTACATGTGAGACTCCATACCCATGAAACAGCGGGTGTCAGTGTCGCCTGTTACCTGGCGGCTCTTGATGCGGGTGTAGACGGTATCGACCTTGCCGCAAGTCCTGTCAGCGGTGGTACTGCACAACCCGATATTCTGACGCTGTTGCACGCGACAAAAGGGAGCAACTACGATCTGGGCGGTCTGGATCGCGAAAAGATTCTGAAATATGAAGAGGTGCTCAAAGATTGTCTGAGTGACTATTTCATTCCGCCAGAAGCGACACAGGTTTCGCCGCTTATTCCGTTCTCCCCTATGCCGGGCGGCGCATTGACGGCAAATACGCAGATGATGCGTGACAACGGCACACTGGATAAATTCCCTGAAGTGATCAAAGCGATGCGCGAAGTGGTTGAAAAGGGCGGTTACGGTACTTCCGTGACACCGGTTTCACAATTTTACTGGCAGCAGGCGTATGCCAATGTCGTATTCGGACCGTGGAAGCAGATCGCACCGGGTTACGGGCGTATGGTACTCGGATATTTCGGTAAAACTCCTGTTGAACCCGATCCTGAAATTGTTGAACTGGCAAGTAAGCAGCTCAAGCTTGAGCCGACGACAAAAACCGCGCTAGAACTTGCGGATGCGGATCCCGAAAAGTCGCTTGATCATTTCAGAAAAATTCTGGAAGAGAATGGTATAGAAGAGACGGAAGAGAATCTTTTTATCGCGGCGTCTTGCGGTGACAAGGGAATCAGGTTCCTCAAAGGTGAGGGTGAAGTGAATGTGCGAAAACTCAGTACGATGAAATCTGAAAAAGGAAGTAAAGATATGGCAGGTCAATACACAGTAGTCGTAAACGGTAAAAAATACAATGTTGATGTAATTGAAGGACACGACGGTTCCGTAACCGTCACGAATGCTGCTCCGGCAGAAGATGCATCTGCAGCGCCTGCGGCACCGGCGGCAAGCGGTGAAAAGGGGAGTGTGGAAGTACTCTCGCAGACACCGGGTAATGTCTGGAAAATTGTCGCCAGTCCGGGAGATCATCTCAAAGAGGGAGATACGATCATGATCCTGGAAGCGATGAAGATGGAGATCGATATTCCCGCACCCAAAGACGGTGTATTGAAAAGTATCGAAGTTAAACCAAACGATGCGGTTGTCGACGGTCAACTGCTTGCAACGATGGAGTAATCGATGAGCGTGAAAAATCTGTTTGTTTCGATACTGATCTCTCTGAGCCTCTTCATCCCTTCATTTGCGAATGCGAGTGAAGCGGTGGAAAACAGCCCGCAGACGGCAAAAGTCGAAAAAGAAGAGACGTATCATCCCAAAACGGTGACGGAACTGTTTGCCAGTTTTTACAAAACGACCGGTTTATATGCCATTATCAATCCCCAAAAAGGGGTGAAAGCCGCAGACGGTAAAGAGATGACACTGTTTGCCCAGAGTGCAGGGCGTGTGATTATGTTTATCGTCTGTTTTTTGTTGCTCTATCTGGCGGTAGCGAAAGGATTTGAGCCTCTGTTGTTGCTTCCGATCGGTTTTGGTGGTATTTTGGCGAATATTCCTGTCGCGAATCTTGCGGGTGAACACGGGATGCTCGGTATTATCTATAACATGGGTAT
>WGAE01000144.1 GCA_015489185.1 Campylobacterales bacterium | reverse complement strand
ATTTATATTTTATATTAGGATGCATTATCGTGTCATTGCTTCCGGGTCGACTCCCTCTTTCAAAATAACGATCTCCACACGTCTGTTACGTTGTCTTCCCGCCGCGTCACTATTGGATGCTACCGGATACCTTTCTCCATAACCACGCGCATGAATACGTTCGGGGTCAATTCCCTTTGCCGCCAACGCCTCTTTCACCGCCTGTGCACGTCTGAGGGAGAGATCGAGATTGTACGTAGCACTGCCTACATTGTCCGTATGTCCTTCAATCAGCACCTCACGCTCCGGATTCTCTTCCAGAAATTGCGCCAGTTTATCGATTGCGCGCTGTGCACCAGGAAGCAGTGTCGCTTTTCCTGTCTCAAAAAGTACATCACCCAGCGTCAGCACCAACCCTCTGCTGGTCTGTTTCGCATTTAACTCTTCCATCTCTTTGAGTTTCGATTCGGTCTGTTCCATCTTCTTTTTGAGCAAAAGCAATTCCGCCTCTTTGGCACTCAGCAATGCCTTTTGTTTTTTCTCTTTAAGTGCTTCGAGCGTTTTTTTCAATTGCGCTTTTTTAGCGCTTTCATCAACCACTTTTAGTTCCCGTTCAAGCAGATATGCCAAGTGCTCCGCCTCTTTTTCACTCCGGGCGTGTTCGCTCATATCATAGATTTTACCCGCCTGAAAAAGTGCCAGAGGTGCCTTTTGACTGATCTGCGGATCCGCCGCTTTTTGCCGGTACACTTTTTGAACCGCCTTGAGCGCGGGGGTCGTAACCGGTTTGCTACTGCATCCGGTCAGTGCAACCATACACAAAATCCCCGCCATATATCTGCTACTCTGCTTCATGATCCTCTCCTCCCTCCTCGATCGTCACAAAATCCTTTTCGAGTTTACGTATTTCGGCACGAAGGGCATCAACCTCTTTTTGCAACGCTTCATTGGAGGCTTTGATTTTTGCGACACGTGCGTCCGCAATCGCTTTTTGCGCTTCATATTTTGCCGTTTCATAATTTTTCGCTTTCATCTCCCGGCGCGCTTTTTCAAAATGTTTGACAGCCTGATCATAATAATTTTTTGCCGCACTGCTCTCTTTGGCATTCTCCGCATTGAGCAACGCCATTTTGGCATTGGTCATATCGGCTACCGGGGGAGGTGTATGCGCACATCCGGAACCCCAGAACATCACCGATATCAGGCTACCGAAAAAAAGATATTTTCGCACCATTTTTTGCTCCTCTCATCTTGTAAAACAAACTTCTTCATGATATAATAATTTTACTAATTTTATTGATAATATTTTTAAGTTTTGGCTAATAAATTCAAAATATTCACTTAAAAAGGATTCATGTGCAAAGAAAAATATGGTTTTCACTCCTGCTTGGTACACTGGTAGCGTCATCACTTCATGCAAAAATCTCCAAAGAGTACTACCAAAACGGCAAAGTACATTTTGAAATCAACTTCGAAAACGGGAAGAAAAACGGTGTTACCAAAGAGTATTATCCAAACGGTATGCTCAAAGCGAAATGGCTTTATCGAAACGATAAGCTCGACGGCGTCAGCATACAGTACAACGAACAGGGAGTCAAAATCGCCGAAGTGACTTTCAAGGACAATATCCAGGAAGGTGTTACCAAAAAATATGACCAAAACGGTCAACTCAAATATGAACTGACCTACCACAACGAAAAACTCGACGGTCCGGTCAAAGAGTACGAAAACGGCAAACTCAAAGCCGTATGGCACTATAAAAACGGAGTGAAAGAAGGAGTCAGCATCGTCTACTATCCAAGCGGTAAAAAGAAACTCGAACTCAACTATAAAAACGGCAAACTCAACGGTGTTTCCAAAGAGTATTTCGAAAACGGGAACCTGAAAGCGGAGTGGCATTACACCGACGGCGTGCTGAATTAATATTTCTTTATGGTTCTTTTAGGTAGAATTCGCGGTCAATTTTTAAAATTGCAAATCAAAATATACCAATCAGGAGGTCATTATGGCTTTGGATTCGGCTAAAAAAGCGGAAATCATCAAGCAATTCGGAAGAGGAGAGAACGACACAGGTTCTCCGGAAGTACAGATCGCACTGCTGACAAACAGAATCGCATATCTGACGGAACATTTGAAAGTAAACAAAAAAGATCACAGCTCACGTCTTGGACTTTTGAAACTCGTCGGTCAGCGCAAACGATTGATGCGATATCTCAAGAAAAAAGATTACGAAAGATATTCTGAAGTTATCAAAGCACTCGGCATCAGAGATAAATAACACACTTTTCACAAGGATACGTCTTGCAGGCGTATCCTGCTACAATTCCACAGTAGCATTTCCTTCCCCCTATTCAAATCTTTTTATCTTTTTTCCTGCCTCATGAAGTTTTGATAATTACGTTCTCTGAAAAACTGTTTATTTTCAATATTCTTTGCGAAACACTCAGAATCGTGTTATAATACTTCAAAAGAATTACTTCAAAGGATTCATCATGGTCAAAAGCACAAGAAAACAGACATCGATCAAAGTCGATCCGGAAGCGTGGGAGAGTGCAAAAGAGATTTTTGCCGGATACGGCATCAGCGTCAGCGACGCGATCAATATCTTTTTGCACAAAGTGAAAAAAGTCGGCGGATTGCCTTTTGAAATGCGTGATGAGGATACATACAAAGAACCGACAAAAGAGGAGATATTAGATGGACTCAGGGAAGCAATCGAGGAAGTAAAACTCGCCGAGCAAGGCAAACTCAAACTTTTAGATGCGAGAGAGCTTTTGAATGAACTTCAAGATTGATACTACGCATAGATTTAGGAAAGAGTTAAAAGCTCTTGCGAAGAAATACAAAAAAATTAAAAGAGATTATGCTTCTTTACTTGATTTATTGGAAAAAAACCCTACACTCGGAATATCTCTTGGCAATCATTGCTACAAAGTCAGGATACCCAATTCCTCAATCCCGACCGGTAAAAGCGGTGGTTTTAGGGTTATTACCCTTGTAAAGGTGGGAAAAGAGAAAATTATTCTGCTCACTATTTACAGTAAATCGGACAAAGAGACGATCAGTGATGATGAACTTAAAGAGATATTACTGGAGTGTGAGAAATAGCAACCAAATCTGTTTGACATAACCCCGCGGGAAACATCCCGCGTTGTTTTCCTGATACTACTTTTTCTCGTCACACTCCACATCCGGTCTTTCACACTCATCCAGTTGTGCAAGATCCGCTTCGTCGTAGAGTTCCATTTTGGGGATGGCAAAGGCGATCGCGATCAAAACCGCACCAAAAACAAAGACCGCTTCGGGGGCGTATTTCCCGCTTAAATCGACCAGTGTCGTTTTGCCCAGATTCGCTCCCATCAGAGGTTTGAAAAAGGTGTCGTAATATTTCGTAAATACATATCCTCCGAAAAGACCGCCGATCGCACCGACAAGTACATCTATACGCCCTTCCGCAATCGAAACAGGTCCGGTTCCGGGGCATTTCCCCATAATCGCCATGCCGATCGCAAAAATTGTACCTCCCAGAATCAACCCCTGTAACATAATCGGTTTGACATGATAACTCGCCCATCCGAGTTTGATTTCAATATAGAGAAAAATGCTCGTCAGACCGATGGCGAAAAAGAGCATTTTGGGGATAATCGTATCTTTCATCATCGCAAATCCCGCAATTTTTTCAAATTTATCCACACGGGCATACTGAATAATCCCGCCAAAGACTATTCCGATCAGAAAAACAAGCCAGACAGGACCGTGCCCTTCGTGTTGCACGATTGTAAACATCTGCTCCGTACGTGAAACGACAAAATCGATATATGCACCCAAATCCATCTACTTCTCCTTCGTATGGTAAAAGAGTCTGCCGGTAATCAGTAACACTACCAAAACCACCGCACCGAAGATCATACTGCTGATCGCAGTCTGACTCATCCCTGACAAGAAGTGCCCGGAAGTACATCCGCCGGCAAGTCTCGCACCCAAAATCAGCAAAAATCCGGAAACAAAACTCCAGACCAGACGTGAAAGCACTGATTTGTTTTTATATTGTTTCCACGCAGTCGGCATCACCGTCAAACGAAACGATTTCGTAATAAAAACCGATGTAATAAAACCGCCGACAAGTGCCCCCAAAAGCATCACCCCTTCCCATGCACCCGGTTTTTCAATCTCCTGAAGATAGGTATAATCTTTCGGATCCATACCGAATAAAATACCCGCATAGTAAGGCACATACGTTGAAGCACCGATCGGTCGATTCGCACCGATCACGGAAAAAGTAAACAGCAATAAAAGCGACATCAAAATACCGCCCGCCCACCAAGATAAACGTCTCTTCATGATATAAATCCCCTTATATCTATAATAACTTTTCAAATAAATAAAGGTGGATTATATCTTTTTTAGATTACATAAAAATAAGACGTAATGATTTTTTTCATAATTTTTTACGAAAATTTGTATGAAGCCGTGCATAATGAAGCATCGACCTTCCGAACCGTCTCAATGACTCGGAAGGGATATTGGTTTTAGAGTGTTTGCTTCTCAACCTGTTCGCCGTCTGAAATTGTAAACTTCAGGTACGTGCGTGTAGTAGTATCATTCACTCTGCGCGATTGGATATATGAAACATATTGATCATCTACCGTTACATCGGAAAGGGCAAAACTATACGGTCTGTCATAAATCTCTTTAACCAGATACAAATGATCCTGATCTTCAACATTGATGATTTTTAAATGACGTAAATGCGCAGTACCGGTCTGTATCACAATATATTTTTGATTCGGTGAGAACCAATACTTTTCAAAAACTTCATGAGGATGCAGGAATTGCGATTTTACTTTATCAATCAACTCGACAGAAACATCACCGACCTCTTTCCCCTCGATAAAATCATAACGATGTACTTTCGGCGCTGTATGCGCATCTGAAGCGAACTCTTTGTATTCCACGATATGGTCATTGACAATATGAAGTGTCGTAATATCTGCATTCGCATTGATACCGTTCAAATCTTTCTCATAACTTACGACACCGCTATCCGAAAGCCTAAGTAGCAAATATCGCTTTACATCATGCATATCCCCTACGGCATAAACTGCTACAATCACATACCTTGGTTCTGTATCGGATGTAACATACACAAAACTCTCCGTGCTTGTATCCAGTTTATCCATTGCGGTCAGCTGCTCCGTCAAAGATTCAGGTGTGAGTATCGGAATTTCAGTGCGTGAGAGTTCCTGCAGTGCTACATAATCATACACAACCCGATAGTTTTTCCCTTTATGGCTCAATATGTAAGAGAGTTTTTGCGCATCCAAAACTTCCAACGCTTTGACCGTTGAAGCTGTATCACTTTTAGCAATCAACGCCAACTCCTGCGGTTGTTGCATATCGCTCGTATCATAGAGCACATAGGCTTTATATCCATCCAGTTTCTGTGTCACAACCACCCGATTATCTACTTCTGTTTCATCGATCGTTATAAAGTCATCGCCCAGCAGATTTTTAAAAACAGCCTGGAGCGTCTCATCGGTAAATGCGATATTTTCCGCAACACTATTCAAAGGGTACACCGTATCATACACACCGTTCCACTTTCCGTTATACGGTTCGATCGACATATCCATGCGCGGTGCTACCGGAATCTGTTTCTTAAACTTCATGATGATTTTTGCATAGGAATCATCATCCGCAAGTTTTTGATAAGATTTGATTCTTCCGAGACTTTTCCATTTCCATGCCGTGGTACTTTGGGACTTGAAAAGTTTCCCGTCTTCAATCAGATAATCCGCACCGATCACATGCCAGCCGTCTGAACCGGTAAATCCGGTCGATGCATTGTTATCTGTGTTTATAAAAAACTGCAAATGTTTGACATTTTCGGGTATACCGTCAAAACACTCAATAACAATCTTATTTAGAGCATAGGGCTCTTTCGTCGGATCAGTCACACTAAAACGCATATCAACATTCCATGTCCAGTCACGATCCTGGCTCAATGCACGAAAACTCTTACTACCGTCATGCGGTAGTTCATTCTCCGCTTTTGCCGTATCTGATCCTGTCCCGCATCCTCCAAAGAGCAACATTGCCGACACCAGGGACCCATACCATATTTTTGAAACTTGTTTCACCTCTGTTTCTCCTTTTTGCAAAAATAGTCTCTGTCAAATCGGCAAATACGCCCCTTTTTGAAATGGTTCTAATCTTCCACAGGTACAATACGCAACCAACTTTATGAAAAATGAAAGGGATAGATGATTTACGGAATCGACAGAGGTGTCTTTTTGATGTTTCTCTCCGCCCTCCTCTCCGCACTTAACGGAGCGGTGGCAAAGATGCTCGGAGATGACCTGAGTGCACTGGAGATCGTCTTTTTTCGTAACCTTTTCGGTGTCATTTTTATTTTGATCGCTCTGAAACACACACCGGCGAAACTTCCGGGCGGAAAACCTCTGCTGCTTTTATGGCGGGGGATTTTCGGCTTTAGCGCTTTGCTGCTCTTTTTCTATACCATCACGCGCATTCCGTTGGGTGAAGCGATTACACTCAACAAAACTTCACCCCTGTTTGTCGCGATGCTCGCCTTTTTTATACTTCATGAAAAGCTGAACCGACTGGGAATTATCGCGCTGATTCTCGGTTTTACCGGTGTCGTGTTCATCACCAAACCGGGCGGTGCGGATGTCGGGTTACCGCACCTTCTGGGACTCATCGGAGGATTCTTCGCCGCAGCAGCTTATACGACCATACGCAAAATCAAACATCTCTATGATTCACGTGTTATCGTTCTTTCATTCATGACAACCGGTGTAGTGATTCCTCTGCTACTCTTTACCGTCGCCAGCCAGTATGCACCCAAAAATCTCGATTTTCTGCTCGTACCGTTTATCATGCCCCAAACCCTGCATACCTGGCTTCTGCTGACACTCATCGGCATCACCGCCACCCTCTCCCAGTGGCTGCTGACCAAAGCTTACAGCAGCACTCGCGCAGGAATCATCGGCATCGCCAGTTATACGGTGATTCCCTTTTCGATCTTTTTTGGGACACTTCTGGGAGACAAATTTCCGGATATCTACACCCTGACAGGCATTGTACTGATTGTACTCTCCGGTTTGATGATCAAAAAGGGTTAAATCAGATAGCCCAGTACCCAACCGAGTCCAAATCCGATCAGATGCGCATACCAGGCGACCGGTACACCCATCAGAAGCGGTATAAAACTGATAATCAATATCGACACGACAAGCCCGCCGCGCAGATGGGGATCTTTGAGAGCAAACCAGCCAAAAAGCACACTAATCGCTCCGGAAGCACCGACAACATTGTGATCGAGACCGAAAAACTTCATGAAGTAGATTGTCAAGAGTGACGTCACCACACCACCGACCAGGTAAATGAGAAGATATGTCAGATGTGCGTGCAGCTCTTTTTCCAGCAAATACCCGAACTGAAAAAGCACGACCATATTCATCGCCAGATGGGTCAGATTGGCATGCATGAACATCGTCGTCAGCGGCTGCCACCACGCACCTTCGAAAAAGAGCGGATTAAGCCCGTACTTGATATGGCTGACAGGATCTTGCGCAAAAAAATAGACAAAGACATTCAGTGCGATCAGAAGAGGTGTGATAATGACCATTATGATTCCTTGAAAAAGGGTGCGTGATTATACAAGTTTATGTGACAAAACCGGGGCTACCGAAGTGTGGCGTACCGCATTGCGCCCGTGTCGTTTCACTTCATAGAGATTTTCGTCGGCAATCCGATACATCGATTCGGGCGTGATCGCATCGTAATTTGTCACCGAAACACTCCCGATCGATATTGTCAGAATGTCGTAGGGTGGATTGTTTTTGTGCTCGATCTTCTCCGCCGCGATACGCTCACGCAACTTTTCCAGATAGAGCGCACAGGTCTCCATCGGACAACTGTGTAAAATAAGCGCGAACTCCTCTCCCCCGACACGAAATGCGAAATCGCCGGAACGTTTCGTCATATCCCGTAAAATCCTGCCGACCCGTTTGAGTGCAATATCGCCTCTGTCATGCCCGTATGTATCGTTATAACGCTTGAAGTTATCGATATCCAGAAGCGCCAGATGAAAAATGCGATGTTCCCGTTTTGCACGGTTGAACTCTACAGAAAAAATCTGATCGAAATAGCGTTTGTTATACAAACCTGTCAATGCGTCGGTGACAGCCATCGTACGCGTTTCGGCAAGATTCCTGCGCAGCGTCGCCTCCAGCGCTTTTTGTCTCTCATACGAAACCGAAATGATCTTCTCATAGAGATAAACCAGCACCAGAATAAACAAAGAGACATTGATCAACCGCACCACCGCCATCGATGCCAGCGTCCCCTCAAACCAGTAATAAAGCGCACCCGCATAAAAAACCAAATCAAACGCAATGACCCAGTACAACCCCTTTTTGTAACCGCACACTCCCATCGCGACAAACGGAAACAGCATCCCCCACGCCGCAATATACTCTTCGTAACGATACAAAAAGAGCATCATAATCGTAACCGTAAAAACGAGTGCTGTGATCATCTTCGCGGCTTTGTCTATGTCCAGATCACGACGCAGACGCCAGTAACCGTAGAGTGTCGGAAAGAAGAAAAGCGCATTGAGCAATCCCGCAACTAACACGTGACGGATATAGGTGTCGACAAATGCAAAAACAAAAAAGACACTCATACTGCACAAATAGGCGAGATTGGTCATCAGAAGCCGGCGATAGCGAACATCTTCGACAGCGATATCGCGATTGGAAAGGAGGAGATTTTTAAACAAGGTCGATATTTCCCGGTGACATTTTGATAACCGAAATTGTAACCAAAAACAAATTAATTTATCTTCGGCAAAAATTCCATCATCAAAACAGCTTCCAAATTGACAAAAATCAAGGTATCTTGACAAAACATTGTCTATACTTTAGCCCTGAATTAAGATGATAAGGATAGATGATGATCATTTCCAACTATATGCGCGGTGAACACAGAGCCTGCGACGAATATTTTGCCGATGCGGAAAAAGCCGTGATCGAAGGAAATTTCGAAAAAGCACAGGAAGCCTTTGTCAAATTTGCAGAAGATACACTCGGACATTTTGAAAAAGAGGAGACGATCCTTTTTCCGACATTCGAAGAGATTACCGGCTCGACAGAAGGTCCTACCCGCGTAATGCGCTACGAACATGAGCAGATGCGTGAACTCATCGGTCGTCTGGCAGGTGCAGTGGAAGAGAAAGATAAAGATGCCTACCTCTCCGTTGCTGAATCGCTGATGATCCTTTTGCAACAACACAATATGAAAGAGGAGCAGATGCTGTATGCCATGTGTGATCGGGTTATACCGCCGCAAACCAAAGAGGAGACTGTCGAAAAGCTGAAAGAGGCGTAACTTCCGATGCAAGAATTGGTACTGGACGCCAGAGCGCTGGAGCATCCCAAACCGCTGGAGGAGGCGGTACGTCTGTTGCAACAAATGGATGAAACGGCATATTTGCATATGATCCACCGCAAAAACCCGATACCGCTTTTGCAAATGGCAAAAGAGCGCGGATACCGTACGCTTTCCATCGAAAACGGGGACGGTGTCTGGCATATTTTCATCACCAAAAATCCGCAAATCGATCTGGAGGAGAAGGCACGCCATGTTTAACCAGCAGGGACTCTCGCTCGAACAGGCGCCGCCCATCTCCGTCGTTCTGCGCTTTTTCGTCACCGGTGCGCTTTTCGGTATCTTTGCCGGTGTGGCGATGGCGTTTTTTGGAGGAAATATCCTCTCCCCCCAAAACCGCGAAGCGCTGATCCTCACCCACCTGCTGGCACTCGGTGTGATGGCTTCGTTCATGCTCGGAGCGCTTTTTCAGATGTTGCCGGTCATCGCCGGTGTCGTCCTCACCGCCCCTACAAAAAAAGCGACTTTCGTGCACATCGCTTTCACACTCGGTCTTATCACCCTGCTCTGCGCTTTTTGGCAAGGAAACAGTACCTGTTATATCACGGCGGGAATCTTGCTCGGAGTCTCACTCCTCTATGCCACCCTGCTGATGCTCTACCGACTCTTCAAACTCGAAAACCACTCGGCATCGTCAAAGGGAATGCTTTACGCACTACTGGGATTTTTGCTGACAATCCTCTTCGCCCTCTATCTGCTGACTGCACTGGGCGGACTTCATGAAGGCAAACGCTTCCTCATTTTCAAAGAAGCGCACTTTTCGTTCGCACTCTTCGGCTGGGTTGCACTATTGATCGTCTCGATCTCCTTTCAGGTCGTGGAGATGTTCTACGTCACACCACCCTACCCCAAAGTGATCAGCAGCTATTTCACAGTTACGATCTTTACCCTGCTGCTGCTCAAAACAGCGCTGCTTAGCAGCGGACTTTCCGGTTATATCGATCTGATCGTCGCACTGCTTTTTAT
>WGAE01000143.1 GCA_015489185.1 Campylobacterales bacterium | reverse complement strand
GCAGCCGCCTCGCATAGCGGTTGGTGGACATACCTGGCGGTGGGGATTTCGGCAATCATTCTCTACTTCGAACATCGTATCGTCAACCGTGATTTTTCGAAAATTGATAAAGCATTTTTTACCCTTAATGGATATCTTGGTATAATGTTTCTGTTCTTTGTAATATTGGACAATCTGTAAGATTTGGATGGAAAGATGAGTGATATTCGTTTTGTACCGGCAGTATTACCGGTTCGTTTTGAAGCGGTAAACGAAGAGAACAGAGAACGTTTCAGACGCGAATATACCGCACTTTCCGAATATGAAGAAGATGCCATCGGTCAGTGGCTGAAGATTGCCAGAGCACGCGGCGAAACCAAAGAGACGGATGAAGTATTGTTGAAACTGTTAGTCGAACTGCATAAAAAAGTAGATGAACTGACCGCACTGGTAAAAAATGAAGAGAAAAAACTGCTACCGCTTGCGCAGCAGGGAGAGATTCTTGCCATAGGATTTGAACATATTAAAATAGAAGAGCCGCTTTTCATTCCTGCGAAGGAGTATTATGCGCGGATTGAAATGCCGGTTTTCCCTAAAAGAGAGATGGCGGTATATCTCAAAGGCGTCGATCCCTACATCGCTGAGATTATTTTAATGCATGAAAAAGATCAGAAAGACTGGAACGCCTATGTCGTCGCGAAAGAACGGGCGATGATTCGGGAAATGAAAAAGGGCAGAAAAGATGGTTGAAGTGTTTGTGTTTGTCGGTTTTTTAGTGATTCTCGGGCTGTTAATTGCCTATTTTTATATGCGTGATCAGGCGGTAACCAAACAATTAAGCGCTTATGAACGAGCGATAGACGAACTTAATAATCGTGTACACAATATGGAAAAACGTGTCGCGGAACTGCCGCAGACACTGGAGATGCCCGATTTTGCCGCTGAGCTTGAAGCCGTCGAACACAAACTTAATCAGAAACTAAACGACTTGAGTGATCCTTTGCTCAAGGCGATCAGAGCCATCAAGCAGATGGAACTGGAGATGCAGCGCATCAACGAGAGTCTGAATGAGCGGATTACGAAAATCGAAGAGAGCAGTAAACTCAGTTCAATGTCCGCAACCAGCAAGTTGATCAACGAAAAGGCGATTATTGAGTTATACAAAAACGGTTACAGTGCCGAAGAGATTGCCAAGCGAGAGCGTACACCGCTGGGTGAAGTGGAACTGATTCTGAAAATCGCCAATCTCAAATGAGTTTTGTATCACAAATCGATCCTTCATGGAAGGAAATCGTTTCGTATGCATTGGATGGACTCGATCCGGATTACCTGAAGTATCTTGAACAGGATACGACCTATTTCCCCGATAAAAACAATTTTCTAAACGCATTCAAAACACTTCCGTTGGCGAAAACACGGTATATTTTGTTTGGACAAGATCCCTATCCGAGAAAAGAGAGTGCTTTGGGGTATGCGTTTATCGACGGAAAAGTGGAGCGTATTTTTGATGCAAACGGACTCTCCAAAGCGGTCAATCGTGCAACAAGTCTTCGTAACTTCATTAAAATGCTTCTGGTATGTGAGGGAAAACTTCATGAAGATTTTTCAAAAGAAGCGATAGCATCCATCGATACTTCCAATTATATACAAACCATACAGCAATTACGGCAAAACTTTGAAAAAAACGGGGTTTTATTACTCAATATGGCATTGGTGTTTAGCAGTAAAGAGGAGAGTAAATTTCATATTCGTGCCTGGAAGGGATTTGTGCGCAGACTTTTGCAACGTCTTGCTTCACAGGAAACAGAGCTTATTTTATTTGGGAATATCGCCCGGGAGGTTGAGAAATTTGATGAGGCAAAAGAGTTTACAAAACATCTTTTGCCCCATCCGTATAATATTTCATTTATCACCGATCCACAGGCGCATACACTTTTTAGAAAGATGCGACTTCTGGATCATTCCACTTCGTAAACCAGCTGGTCGAGTTGTTTAAAGAGAACTTCACTCGCCGCTTCCATCTCCTTGAAGTTCTCGATGATTGTCGGGATAACCTCTTT
>WGAE01000142.1 GCA_015489185.1 Campylobacterales bacterium | reverse complement strand
CCTTTGAGATAGAAGAGCGCAAAACCGAACGGCGGGGTCAGAAACGATGCCTGCAGGTTCATCGCCACCAGAATCGCAAACCAGAGGGGATCGATACCGAACGCCTGGACGATGGGTACAAGAATCGGGATGACGATAAAACAGATCTCCAGAAAATCGACGAAAAAGCCAAGCAGAAAGATCGCCGCCATCGCGATACCGATGAAGATCCAGCCGTCTGCGATATCTTCGGTAAAAAACGCCAGCACCATATCGCTGCCGCCCACTTCGTTGAAAGTGAGAGAAAATGCGGTTGCGCCGATCAGGATCATGAAGATCATCGCCGTCAGTTTGACCGTCTCCAGCGCCGAATCTGCCAGATCACGCCAGCGAAAAACCCGATTGACAATACTCAGTACAATCGCACCCACGGAACCGAACGCCGCAGATTCGGTCGGTGTGGCGATACCGGCGAAGATCGATCCCAGCACCAGTAGAATCAGAAGTGCGGGCGGGATGATTGCCAGAAGTGCTTTTTTAATGACAACCGGACGCGGTTCATCGGAGAGGATCGGCGGTGCAATGTCAGGATTGTAACGGGTGCGAATCAGGATATAGAGAATGTAAAGCCCCACCAGCACCAGTGAAGGTCCGACCGCCGCTTTGAAGAGATCACCGACGCTGATGCTCATGACATCGCCCAGAATGATCAGCACGATCGAAGGAGGAATAATCTGCCCCAGCGTGCCGCTTGCGGCGATTGTGCCGGCGCTCAGCCCCTTCGCGTAACCGTGTCGCACCATAATCGGCAGTGAGATAATACTCATCATGACCACACTTGCCCCCACGATACCGGTACTCGCCGCCAGTACCGCACCCACGACGACGGTACTGATTGCCAGACCGCCGTGGATGTTGCCGAAGAGTTTTCCTACATTGACCAGCAGTTTTTCGGCGATTTTGCTCTTTTCGAGAATCAATCCCATAAAGATAAAGAGCGGTACGGCGATCAGCGTGAAGTTTTGCATAATCCCGTAGATACGATAAGGAAGCAGCGTAAAAATCTCCGGACCGATATCGGGGGCAAGGAGTGTCGTAACCAGTGCGGCGGTACCGAAGGCAAAAGCGACGGGAAAGCCGATCAGAAGCAGTACCAGTGCGCCCAGAAACATCAAAAGCCCGATCATACGTCGCCTCCGTGAAGCTTGCGGATGTTTTTGCACAAAGTCGCCACGCTTTGTAACAGCAGCAGAACAAAACCGAAAAGAATCATCCCTTTGATCAGATAGCGGTGGGTCAGTCCGCCGGGATCGGGAGAGATTTCATGCTGGAGATAGCTTTGCATCACAAAATCCCACGAAACGTAGAGTACCAGCAGTGTAAAGGGGATGACAAGCAGCAGTTGTGAGACGATCTCTATCAGCGCTTTGGTTTTGGGTGAAAATCGGGCGTAGAAGATATCTACCCGGACATGTTTGTCGGTCTGGAGCGTAAATGAAAGCCCCAGCAGAAAGATGATATCAAACAAGTGCCACTCCAGTTCCTGCAACGCCACCGAGCCGCTGTGGAAAAGATAGCGGTTCAGCGCGTCCCAGACGACCAGCAGACTCAGTGCAATCACCAGTAATGCAGCGATTTTCGCAAAAAAGGCGACCAGACGTTCGATCGTGCCGATGCAGGATTGCATTACGCCTCCTTTAGCTCCCGTACGGCGGAGACGATATCGTCCTGACGCATGAAGTGCTCGCCGACCAGAAAAGCGTCGACACCGATCCCATGAAGTCGTCTGACCGTCTCTTTATCATGTATACCGCTCTCGGCGACGATGATTTTGCCGTTTGGTATCAACGGAATCAACTTTTCGCTCAGTTGCATGTCCATTTCGAAAGTTTCGAGATTGCGGTGATTGATACCGATAATATCCGCGCCCGCATGGATCGCCTTTTTGAGATCCTCTTTGTCATGAATCTCGACCAGTGCGTTCATCCCCAGATGCCAGGTGTAGTTGAGCAGATCTTTGAGCTCTTTTTTGGAGAGCATTTTGGCAATCAGCAGCACGAAGTCGGCACCGTAAACGAGCGCTTCGACAAGCTGATATTCGCAGAAGATAAAATCTTTGCGCAAGAGCGGCGTCCCTGTGTAGCGGCGGATACCGGTCAGATATTCGATATCGCCCTGAAAAAAGAAGGGTTCGGTCAGTACGCTGATGGCGTCGGCTCCCGCCTTTTCGTACGCCTGCGCAATCGCCAGCGGATCGAAATCTTCACGGATTACCCCTTTGCTCGGGCTCGCCTTTTTGACTTCGGCGATAATACGGTACGGATTGTCGGGGGTGGAAGTGAGATACTCCTTGACATCTCTGGGAACGTACGGGTTGTAGGCAAGTGAGCGCCCCAGCCAGTCCAGCGGCATCTGTTTTTCACGCTCTTTGACAAGCGCTTTGGTCTTTTTGAGAATTTTATCGAGTATCACGGTGTTTGATCCTTTTCAGACAGGCTTTGATTTTCTCCAGATGTTCGATCACTTCGGGTTGTGAACGATCCGATTCATACGGTTTGAGGAGGGTGTACGCCTCTTTGCATTTGCCCAGTTTGTAGTATCCCCAGGCAAGCGTATCGATGTAGTAGAGTGAATCGGGCTCCGACTTGAGCGCTTTTTGAACCAGTTTGATTCCCTTTTTGACATCGATATCATGATCGATCAGCAGATAGGCGTAGTAGTTGTAAAAGAGGGGATCGTCGGCGGTATAGACGGAAGCTTCAAATTTCTTGATGACCGATTGCAGGAGCTTTTTCGTTTTATGTTTTGCACCTTCATACTCCAAAATCGCAGCTCTTGCGAGAAATCTCGGCTCTCCGCGTTCATGATAGAGTTTCATCGCCAGATTGTATGCACGGCGGTAATCCTGTTTAGCGGTATAGACATCCAGCAGCGTCTCTTCACTCAGTTTATATTTTTTTAAAAATGCGATCGCATCGTCGTAATCTTTCCGGTATGCCCAAAGTTCCAGCAGTGCATTGGCGAAATGCGGATCTTTGGTTGTTTCGTAGAGACTTTTGTAAACTGTTTCAAGACCGTCCAGGTCCTCTCTGTCGGTATAGATTTTGACCAGCATCCCGCAAACACCGCGGTCACAACCGTAGAAACGTCTGTGTGTCTCCAGTAGGCGGATCGCTTCGTCTGTGTCGTGTGATTCAAGTGCAATGTGTGCCAGCGCGATCGCGATTTTCGGATCGTGCGAGCGTTTGTAGGCTTCTCTGTACGCCGCTTTCGCCGCTTCGTTATCCCCGCGCGCTTTGGCAAGGAGCGCCGCCAGTTCGTAATCTTTTGCTTCGGGACGGTTAGATAGAAGTTTATCGACCGTCTCCTGCGCTTTTTGCAGATCATGTTTATCCAGATACCAGGCGACCAGATAGCGGTTCAAAAAACGGTCGTTTTCAAATTTACCGCGTGCTTTTTCGACCAGATGTTTGATCCGTTTGTAATCTTTGGCGAGGCTTGCCGCTTTGATCGCATCGGTCAGATACGATTTTTGCGGATCGAGATCGTAGAGTTTTTCGAAAAAGAGGCTGGCGGTTTGGTAATCTTTGCGCTCGAACGCATCCATCGCGATCAGCGCGTAGGCATCCTCTCTCGATTGTTTCGTATCGACAACCGCGTCTACCGTTTTGAGCGGCTGGCGCAGCAGCGTATTTTTGTGTGCGCACCCCGCAAACAGAAGCAGCGACACGATCAGGAGAGGACGATACCCGGGCATTCTTTTACCACCTCGTTTTGATGTTCTTTAAAATAGTCCCAGAAAGGGAACGTGGCGCACTGTAAAGGGCGTACGGGATAGATCGAACAGTTTTTGGCGACAGGATCGAAAAAGATACACTCGAAACTCTCACCGTTTTGACGCTCTTTCAGAGAAAAACGGTATCTGATTTTGCGCAAAAACCTGGACTTGAACGTTTCGGTATCCAGTTTCAGATACGCCGCGATCTTTTCGATCTCCGCGGGTGTGAGCCAGATATAGCCGCTCTCCCCCGTACAACATTTGCCTTCACAGGCGGCACAGGCGGAGGGGTCGAATCCGTATGCGAACCCCTCTTTTCTTATAATAGTTTGCATTTTATACTATATGTCCTTGTTTTTCGGTAAACGTTTTGCGCCTCTTCGCGCATCTTCTCCCCCTCGAAATGGATCAGAGGCGGATGGATCCGGCAGAGTGCGCGCGAACCTTTTTGCGCGCAAAGCATCACCAGCTTTGCCGGTTTTGCGGCGGTACCGTGCACGAACCGCATATCGGTGACGGTAAATTTCGCCTCCGCCAGCATCCAAAGCAGCTGCGGTAACTGTTTGGCGTCGTAACAAAAGATAAATCGCCCCTTCGGTTTGATGATCCGGTTGACTTTTACCACCATTTGGGAAAAAGGGAGCGCATCGGCGCTTTTGGCGGTACGCAGCGCCGGATTTACACTCTTGTCGGCCCCTTCATGATAGTAGGGCGGATTTGAGACGACAAAATCGAATGTTGCTCCAAAATCGTGGCTTAGGAAGTCGTCGCATATCACTTCGACTTTCAGTGCGTTGACACGGGCGTTGTGTTCGATCAGCGATGCCTGGGAAGATTGTTTTTCGATCAGCGTGACATCGACGGGGAAATCTCTTTTACAGAGCAGACCGACAATGCCGCACCCCGCACCCACATCCAGCAAACTTCCCGAAGGTTTGAAGGCGCTGATAAAATCGTAGAGAAAGTGGGCGTCGCTGTTGAAAAGAAACCCCTCGGCATCCTGATACAAGAACATTGTATCAACCTTTTTTTGTTATGATTGTATCCAAATAGTCTCTAAAGTTCTCTAAAGGAGCGGTATGATTGTAATTCCCGCAAGAATGGCTTCGAATCGTTTTCCCGCAAAAGTGCTGGCGGATATCGGCGGTGTGCCGATGGTGGTCGCGACGGCGCGTCGTGTCTCGGAAGTGGATCGCGTCGTCATCGCAACCGACAGTGAAGCGGTACGTGAAGTGGCGGAGGCGTACGGATTTGAGGCGGTGATGACCTCTTCGTCTCATCAAAGCGGTACGGACAGGGTCGCGGAAGCGGTCAGAATTGTCGGTGCGGATGCGGAGGAGATCATCGTCAACGTGCAGGGGGACGAACCTTTTATCGAACCCGAAGTGGTGCGTAAAGTTTATGAAAAGACAAAAAAGACGGCAACTTCGAAACGCCCGGCGATGATGGTGTCATGTTACAAATATATTGACTCCGATGCGGCGGAAGATCCCAACCATGTGAAAGTCGTAACCGATCATGAAGATTACGCCCTCTATTTTTCCCGCAGTAAAATTCCGTATGACCGTGATCCACACGACAGATGGAAAGGGCATTTGGGTATCTACGGGTTTATACGCCGTACTCTCGAAACCTTTTGCACACTGGAAGAGAGTCCGCTCGAAAAGGTTGAAAAGCTGGAGCAGCTGCGCGCGCTCTGGCACGGATACGAGATCGCGATGGTTGAAGTTTCCAGCCGAAGTTTCGGCATCGATACGAAAGAGGATTTGGAAAAAGCGAAAAGGATTTTCGGCGTATAAAAGCCCTGTACGATACCCCAAAAGAGGAGGAGAAAAAAAGAGTATCGCACAGGCTTAACTCTATATCGGCAGGGAGGAAAAATCTTTTAATGAAACACTACTAAATACATAACATCAATTGTAGTTTTGAGTAAGAGTACAGTTGTAACCAGAACTATTGAAGCTGAAATAGATGAAAAAAATCTTTATAAAATTATTAATAGTATTAGTAACAGGTTTGTTTTTAGGTGTTGTAGTCATACCAGTGTATGAGGC
>WGAE01000141.1 GCA_015489185.1 Campylobacterales bacterium | reverse complement strand
GGTGCTGGTGCTGGAGAAGCGTGACCATATCGGCGGGAATTGTTACGATGCGGTGGATCGTTGCGGGGTGCGGGTGCACCGCTACGGACCGCATCTGTTTCATACCGATAGTGAAAAGGTGTGGGAATATCTGAACCGCTTTACGCAGTGGCACCCTTATGAGCACAAGGTTTTGGCGTATGTAGATGGCAAAAAGGTGCCGATTCCTTTCAGCTTCTATACGATCGATGCACTGTTTGCACCTGAAAAGGCGACTTTTTACAAAGAGAGACTGCTTGCGGCTTACGGCGAAAACCAAAAGGTTCCAGTACTGGAGCTGTTACAGCATGCCGACAGTACACTTCATGAACTGGGACGGTTTGTCTACGAGAAGTTTTTTGTCAACTATACCGCTAAGCAGTGGGGCAAAAAACCCGAAGAGATCGACCCTTCTGTCACGGCGCGGGTGCCGGTGATCACGGGGTATGAGGACCGCTACTTCACCGACAGGTTTCAGGCGGTGCCGAAGGAGGGGTATACCAAACTCTTTGAAAAGTTGCTGGCGCATCCCAATATTTCGCTTGAACTCGGTGTCGATGCGCTGGAGCGTTTGCGTTTTGACGGGAAGCAGATCATTTTTGACGGTCGTCCGTTTGAAGGTACCTTGATCTACACGGGCGAGATCGACGCACTCTTTGGATACCGCTACGGCGCACTCGCCTATCGTTCACTCGATCTGCGGTTCGAGACGGTGAAACAACCATTCTTTCAGGAGAACAGTGTCGTCAACTATCCAAACGATCATGATTTCACGCGCATCACCGAGTTTAAATATATCCATCCGGTGGATTCTTCATGTACGACGATTTTACGGGAGTATCCGCAGGCGTATGAACGAGGAAAAAATCTGCCCTTCTATCCGATCTTTACCGATGAAAACCGTGCACGGTACGAGCGTTACGCGGCGTTGGCAAAGGAGATTCCGTCACTCATGACGGTAGGAAGGCTGGCGGAGTATCGCTACTACGATATGGATGACATCGTGCTTCGGGCGCTGGAAATATTTGAGAAAGAGATCGCTTCATGAAAGCCCAAATCCTCGTCGCCACTCATAAACCCTACGACTTCCCTGACGATCCGCTCTATCTGCCGATAGAAGTGGGAGCTGCGTTGCGGGAGGTACACACGGGGTATCTTCGTGATGACGGGGGTATGCATATCAGCGACAAAAACGCCTCCTACTCGGAGATGACGGCGCTCTACTACGTCTGGAAAAACGGCGTCTTTGAGGATATGGAGTATTGTGGGCTGGTGCACTACCGGCGCTATTTCAGGGGGTCGTTGCCGTTTAAAGGTGCATCAATACTCTCGGAGCATGATCTGAAGGAAGTGATGCAGTCGTGTGACATCCTTGTACCCAAAAAGCGTAACTACTGGATCGAAACGATCGAAAAGCATTACCGAAACGCCCACTATCCCAAAGACCTGAAGATTGCCGAAGAGGAGCTGTTACGGCTCTTTCCGGAGTATCATGAAGCTTATACAGAGGTCATGCAAGGGACGAAACTGCATCTGTACAATATGTTCGTCATGTCACCGAAACTCTTTGACGATTATTGTAGTTGGATCTTTCCGCTGCTTTTTGCGGTGGAAAAGCGTGTCGATATCTCCGGATACGATGCGTATCAACGGCGCATCTTCGGTTTTCTAGCGGAGCGGCTCTTTAATGTCTGGGTGTTGCATCAGAGCAGGAATGAAGGCGTGCGTGTCAGAGAGCATCCGGTCGTCAATATCGAGGGAGAGAATCTGTTGCTGAAAGCTTTTGGACTGCTTCGTAGAAAATTTCGTAACAAAACCGTTGTGATTTGACATTATAAATTCGGTACATACAACATTGTTATGGTAAAGAATTTCCATCCCTAAATCTCCTAAAAGCGCCTTTTTGCTATAGTTACTAAAATATATCTTATTTTTTGGGAAAAAAGTGCAATATACATTACTAAAACTGGCTATTTTTACAAGTTTGCTGATTTTGAATCTGGTCGGTGCACTTTTGATTGCGTATATGTATATTTCCGATCCGGCGAATCACTACTTTTTGAAATATGTCTGGATGATTCCGGTCTATCTGCTTTTTTATGCCTATTATCGGCTTTTGACGAAGCGGATGGTGATGTCGATGGAGTTTATGTATATCGAAAAAGCCAATTTCCTGGCTTTGATTATGATCACGTTGATTATTTTTGCTTCGCACAGTTCGGAGCACTATTCGCGAACGGTGGTTTTGGTCTTTTTCCTGCTGAACCTGTTGATGCCCGTGTGGGTTTACTATTTGAAGAGGCATTTCATGAAGTACGATCGTTTTCGTGAAGATATTATGGTGGTGTGTGACAAAGAGGGTGAGGAGGATGTCAACAGCTGGTTTGTCCGGGACAATTCGTTCGGATACAATGTCGCGAGCAAGGTGATCGTCGACGGGATGAGCGAAGAGGAGGTGACCGAGCGCATCAAGTATCTGATCGATTCGCATGAGCATTATGCGGTGGTGGTGTCGATTGCCGGGCAGGAGACAGACAAGGCGTTTCGGATGATGAATTATGTGCTTCATCATGTCAGCCGCGTTTATGTACTGCCGAAGATTTCAAAACTCCCTTTGATTAATTCAGAGTTTTTCAACTCGATCAACCACAAGGGGATGGCGCTTTATGTTAAGAACAAGCTGCTTCATGAAGGGGAGCGTTCGATCAAAGAGGTGTTTGACAAAGTGGTGTCGATTACGCTTTTCATTCTGTTTTTGCCGTTGATTTTGTTGTTGTATGTGGTGGTCTATATTTCAACCAAAGGGGACCCGGTTTACAAACAAAAACGTGTCGGGAAAGACGGCAAAGAGTTTCATATCTACAAATTTCGCACGATGCATGCTGAAGCGGACAAGATGCTCGAGGAGATTTTGGAAAACGATCCTGAGAAAAAGGCGGAGTGGGAGCGGGAATTCAAACTCAAAGACGATCCGCGTGTGACGCGCATTGGCAAATTTTTGCGCCGTACGTCGCTCGATGAACTGCCACAGCTTTACAATGTCTTTCAGGGGAAGATGTCACTGGTGGGACCGCGGCCGATTATTCGCGACGAAATACCCAAATATGGGGAGTATTTTCGCTATTTTACGGCGGTTAAGCCTGGGATTACGGGGCTTTGGCAAGTCAGCGGGCGTAACGATGTCTCGTATGAAGAGCGTGTGCGGCTCGATGTTTGGTATGTGCGTAACTGGTCGCTTGAGCTGGATATTATGATTTTGGTCAAAACGGCGGCGATTGTTTTGATGCGCAAGGGAAGTTACTGAGTTTTGTTTCTCCGCTGAAATAGCCTTTTGGGAGCTGATCTTAACCAAAATCTGAGTATCATATCTTCATGATATTAATGATAGACAACTACGACTCTTTTACCTACAATATCGTCCAGTACTGTCTGGAACTGGGGGCTGATCTGAAGGTGATCCGCAACGACGAGATGGATGTCAAAGCGATCGATCGTCTCAATCCCGAAAAAATCATCATCTCTCCCGGTCCCGCGACGCCCAACGAAGCGGGGGTCAGTCTGGATGTGATCGACTACTTCAAAGGGAAAAAACCGATTCTGGGAATTTGTCTGGGGCATCAGAGTATTGCGCAGAGTTTCGGCGGAGAAATCGTACGTGCAAAAAATCTGATGCATGGAAAGACGTCTCGCATCGAGGTGGTGGCGTCGTCGACGGTCTTCAAGGCGTTGCCGGGCGAGTTTACGGCGACGCGTTACCATTCGCTGGTGGTCAACCAGGAAAATCTCCCTTCCGTCATCAAACCGACCGCCTACAGCAAAGATGATCATGAGATTATGGCGCTGGAGGTGGAGGGGTACGAGATCTACGGTATTCAGTTTCATCCCGAATCGATTATGAGCGAATACGGGCACGAGATGATCGATAACTTTCTGAAAATCTGATCTTCATGAACACAAGAGCGCTGCTGGCACTTTTTATCGTGATCGATACGGCGCTTCTCTTTTACGGGGCGAGTACGCTTTCGATCAGTTACAAAGAGGCGCAGGTTTTTTTTGAACAACACAACTTCATTCACTATCTGGTGCGTATGTCGACGTCGGTGTTTGGGCAAAACGACTATGCGCTGCGTCTGCCGTTTATTGTGCTGCATTTGCTCAGTATTTTGCTGATGTACAAAATCAGTGCTGTTTTTTTGCGCCGTCCGGAAGATCGAATGCTGAGTGTGGCGACCTTTATGCTGTTGCCGGGTATCGTCGGTTCCGCATTGCTGGTCAACGCCGCGGGTGTGGCTATCTTTTTTACACTGCTTTTTATCTGGTTTTTTTTGAAGGGGTACAAACGGACATATCTTGTGCTGCTCTTTTTACTCCTTTGGGTGGATAATTCGTTCATGATTCTCTACCTTGGGCTTTTTACCTTCGCGGTTTACTATCGCCGAAAGTGGTTTGCGATCTACTGCGGGGCGCTTTTTCTGCTGGCGTTGGCGGTGTACGGTTTTCCGATGCACGGCAAACCGAAGGGGTATATCATCGATACCCTCATCTCTTACAGTCTGATCTTTTCACCGCTTGTCTTTTTGTACTTTTTTTATACAATTTACCGGATTTTGATGAAAGAGAAGAAAAACGTGCTCTGGTTTATCTCTTTCATCGCATTGCTCTTTTCGATTCTCATCTCCTATCGGCAGCGGATTTTGATTGACGATTTTGCGCCGTATGTGGTTGTCAGTGTGCCGCTGATGGTAAAGATGTTTATGGCAAGTTACCGGGTAAGGTTGCCTGAGAACCGCAAGGGGCATACCTTTTTGTTCATCCTGGTTTTTGCGATTTTGCTGCTGAACTTTGTCGCAACCTATACGTATCAATATTTTTACCTTTTTCTCGAAAACCCCCAAAAACATTTTGCCTATAAATACAATATCGCCAAAGAGCTGGCGCAAAAATTGAAAGCGCGGGGACTTCATGAAGTAGAGGTAGACAAGAAGATGCAGCTTCGTTTAAGATTTTACGGCATACGCCCGTCAGGTCGCTATTTTCTAAGCGAAAAGAGGCTAGAAAGCTGCCGGGATATAGTTACCATAAGTTACATGAAAAAGCCTGTAAAAGTCTACTGTGTTTCAAAAGTAAACAAATAAAATATGATATATTAAATAAATAATCTAATTTTAGCCCCATCTCATCTGGCGGCTGATAGAATGGAGCAAATTTTTACAAGGAGAGACAATGGCTCAGAGAGCTATACGTGAGTATGACGGAAAAGCACTATTCGCCAGGCACTGGAACGAATATTTCGACGGGTTTCACTATCCGTTCAAATCGGTACTGGTCAAAAGTGGTGATGAACTGAGAGAGAAAGCCAAAGAACACGGTTTTGAGTGGTTGAATCAGGAGCCGCTGGTTGCCAAACCGGATATGCTTTTCGGTAAGCGCGGTAAAAACGATCTGGTTCTTTTTAAAGTCAACAAACCGGGTGACGTGACACTTGAAGACGCCGCCAAATGGATCGATGAAAAACAGTCTCATGAAGTGACACTTCTTTCCGGTCAGAAAGGGCACCTGACACACTTCATCGTCGAGCCTTTTACACCGCATACGCAGGATCAGGAGTATTATATTTCCGCGACGACGGTCGGAGAAGATGATGTGCTCTATATGTCCGCGGAAGGTGGTATGGAAGTCGAAGAGGGCTGGGATGAAAAGGTCAACGAAGTGCGTATTCCTATCAATATGAACGAAGCGGATATCGAAAAAGCGATTCGCGCGAATGTGCCGCAGGATATTCCGGCGGAGAACAGAGAGTCGTTTACATCGTTTGCGATCCAGTTCTTTAAATTTTACCGCGATATGAATTTCGCGTATCTGGAGATCAATCCGCTGGTATTGATCGGTAACGATGCGCATATTCTCGACCTTGTAGCAAGACTTGACGATACGGCGGGATTCCTGATGAAAGACAAATGGGGTGATATTGAATTCCCGACGGCGTTCGGTATGGAAGATCAGTCTCCGGAAGAGAAAGCGATTGCCGAAGCGGATAGTAAGTCTGGTGCGTCGCTGAAACTGACGGTTCTCAATCCGCAGGGTAGAATTTGGACGATGGTTGCCGGCGGCGGTGCGTCTGTTGTCTATGCGGATACGATTGCGGATCTCGCGGGTGTAGAAGATCTGGCGAACTACGGTGAGTACTCCGGCGGTCCGACAACCGGTGAGACACAGTTTTATGCGGAGACCATTTTTGATCTGATGACACGCTATCCCGATCCTCGCGGCAAGATTTTGATTATCGGCGGTGCGATTGCAAACTTTACCGATGTCGCGAAGACCTTTACCGGTATTATCAATGCGCTGGAGAAATGGGCGGATAAACTCAAAGAGCACAATACGAAAATCTATGTCCGACGTGGCGGTCCAAACTATGAAAAAGGTCTCAAAGACATTAAAGAGGCGGCAGAAAGACTTGGTCTTTATATGGAAGTCTACGGACCTGAAACTCATGTAACCGATATTGTAAGAATGGCATTGGAAGGAGAGAAGTAATTATGGAAAGACTATTTACGAAAGATACCCAGGCGATTTTTTGGAACAACAATAAGAGTGCGATCCAGAGAATGCTCGATTACGACTACGTGATCGGCAGAGAGACTCCTTCTGTTGCAGCGATTGTCGCGCCTACGAGCAGTAACAAGTTCGAGAAGTTTTTCTGGGGCGGCGACGAGGTAATGATTCCGCTTTATAAAAATACACCTGATGCGGCTGCGGCACATCCGAATGCGGACGTATTGCTCAACTTTGCCTCTTTCAGAACGGCGTATGACGTGACGATGGAAGCGATCAACATTCCGAATCAGTTCAGAGTCATTATGGTTACTGCGGAAGGTATTCCGGAGAGACTGGCACGTACAATGAATCAGGCGGCGCGTGATGCGGGTATTACGGTGATCGGACCGGCAACGGTCGGTGCCATCGCTCCGGGTGCGTTTAAAATTGCCAATATCGGCGGTACAATCGAAAACATCATCAAATCAAAACTTCATCGTGCGGGAAGCGCGGGCTTGGTGACACGTTCGGGTGGTTTGTTCAATGAGCTTTGTAATATTATCTCTCTCAACGCGGACGGTATCGCCGAGGGTGTTGCGATTGGCGGTGACCGTTTTGTCGGTTCGGTTTTCATTGACAATATGCTGCGTATGGAAAAAAACCCCGATGTCAAATATATGATTTTGCTCGGTGAAGTGGGTGGTACGGAAGAGTACAAAGTGATTGAAGCGGTCAAATCCGGAAAAATCACCAAACCGGTGATCGCATGGTGTATCGGTACCATCGCGAAACACTTCAGTTCCGGCGTGCAGTTCGGACACGCAGGGGCAAGTGCCAATGCTGATGCTGAAACGGCGGAAGCGAAGAACAAAGCGATGGCAGAAGCGGGTATTCATGTACCGGAGAGTTTCAATGACCTGCCGCGTGTGATCAACGAAGTCTATACAAAACTTTACAATGAAGGTGTGATTCTGGAGATTGAAGAGCCTGAGATCAGGGAGATTCCGAAAATCAGAAAAGCGAAAAACTTCATCTGTACGATCTCAGATGACAGAGGTGAAGAGGCGACGTATGCGGGATATCCGATTAGCTCTGTCGCGACACCGGATACCGGTAAAGGTATCGGTGATGTGATTTCACTGCTTTGGTTCAAAAAAGTCTATCCGAAATGGGCGACTGAGTTCATTGAAACCGTACTCAAAACGGTTGCGGATCACGGTCCGGCGGTTTCCGGTGCACACAACGCGAAAGTAACGGCGCGTGCAGGTAAGTCTGTCGTCGAGGCGCTGGTCACGGGTCTGTTGACAATCGGTCCGAGATTCGGCGGTGCGATCGACGGTGCTGCAAAATATTTCAAATATGCGCACGACAACGATATGACACCTGCGGAATTCCTTGCCTATATGAAAAAACAGGGTATTCCGATTCCGGGTATCGGACACAGAATTAAATCGTTGCGTAATCCGGATCTGCGTGTCGAGGGGCTTAAAAAGTATGCCAACGAGCACTTCCCGTCCACACCGCTTCTGGATTATGCCTTGACTGTAGAGCAGTTGACGACATCGAAAAAAGATAATTTGATTCTCAACGTTGACGGTACGATCGGTATTTTGATGGTCGATATGTGGCGTGCTTTGGGATATACGGAAGAGGAGATCGATGAGTTTATCGAGTCCGGTACGCTCAACGCCTTCTTTATCGTCGGTAGAAGTATCGGTTTCATCGGACATATTCTGGATGAAAAACGTCTGGCAATGCCTATGTACAGACATCCGATGGATGACATCCTCTACGACGTACAAAAAGCGGAAGAGATTAAATAATCTGCATTTAAACTACATTTTATTCTCTCTTTGCCGAAATAGTTTTAGAACTATTTTGGCAAAGGTACTTCTTGAAAAAAGCGTTTACTCTTTTTGAACTGGTACTGGTTGTCATTGTCGTAGGCATTTTATCGGTAGCAATTGTACCGCGACTTCATGACAACGATCTGCAAAAAGCGGCGGCACAAATTCTTTTTCATCTGCGTTATACCAGACATCTGGCGCTCATGGACAACCGCTTCGATCCTAAGGACAGTACTTGGTACAAGACCCGGTGGCAGCTTCTTTTTGCCAATTGTGGCGGTGACAAGGATACTTGTGCTTATACCGTTTTTTCAGACTGGACAGGAACACACAGTGGCAATCCGGATGCACAGGAGATCGCCGTCAATCCGATGCATCACGGACAGATGCTGACCGGAGGGATGAGCGGTAATTTACTGATCAAATACAATCAGAAAGAGGCGACCAAATCACTCAATATCGGGCAAAAATACGGTATTCGTAAAGTACGTATGCGACATTGCGGCAGCAGTGCCAGACGTATTGCGTTTGACTATCTGGGGCGTCCGATTGTCGGAAATCTCAAAACGATGACTCGCCCTTATCAACGTGCCAGAGTATTGCGTAACCGGTGTGAGATGATCTTGACCGACAAAGAGGGAGACGAGATCACGATTCTCATTGAACCTGAAACCGGGTATGTACATCTTAAAGATTAGTCGGTTCGTGTCGATATAAAGTTAAATCTCTTCATGAAGTGATTGTTCATGAACCAAAGGCTTGTTGTGAAACGCGCGTTTTCTCTGGTTGAACTGGTACTTGTCATAGTGATTGTTGGTATCATTTCCGCTGTGATGGTACCGCGTATCAACGATGTGCAGATCGACAAAGCCGCACAACAGGTGCTTGCGCATATTCGTTATACCCAACACCTGGCGATGATGGACAATCGTTTCGATCCGGCAGATCCGAACTGGTTCAAAAAGCGATGGCAGATACGATTTCAATATACCGGAAGTTCGCCTAGAAAATTCTATTATACAATTTATCGTGATGACGATGTCAGTGACGGTTATTCGCAAAATGAAATAGCAAAAAACCCTCTCAATACTTCTCAGATATTGACAGGTAAAAAAACAATCTCAACTTCTTCGGCAAAGTATACGAAAAAACTCGATTTGTATCAAACCTACAACATAAAATCTGTTAGTATGACGGGATGTATCGCCGGCGGGGTAGGACAATCTATAAGGTTGTCGTTTGATTTTTTGGGAAGGCCGATAGTCAAAAATGTAAATGTATTGGTCAGAGCCTATGCCGCACAAACCGAGCGAAGACTCGCGACAAAAACTTGCTATTTGAAACTCACCGACAAAAACAATCGAGTCGCGACGATTGCAATTGAACCGGAAACGGGATATGCCTATATATATAGTATAGAAAGATAATAAAAAAATATAGTTTATAACTATACTACAAAGAAAATAAACAATTAAGCAAAATCCTCACTCAATTAAGCCATATTTAAGCATTACTTGTATATAATTCTGCTCCCTACAACGGAAGGGGTGCTTAAGATGCCGTAGATACGGGATTTTGAGCGGGTTATTTAAGTTGATAGAATGTTAATCTCTGAAATTTGAG
>WGAE01000140.1 GCA_015489185.1 Campylobacterales bacterium | reverse complement strand
CGTACCCGAAATCCTCGATACGTCGCTTTATGATCAGATCATTACTGTCAGTGATGAAGCGGCTTTCGAAACGGCGCGCTATCTGGCAAAAAAAGAGGGGTTGCTTGTCGGCATCTCCAGCGGCGCAAATGTTACGGCGGCGATGCAGGTCGCCAGAGAAAACCCCGGCAAACGCATCGTCACCGTTTTGTGCGATACGGGAGAGCGCTATTTGAGTACCGAACTCTTTGGCTAACAGAGCTTTGTTGAATAAAAAAATATAAAGTAGTTTTATTATCTCCCATTTACGAACAAAGCGTTATACTTTTTTGAAACACTTTATATGTAAGGAGCTTTCATGAGCAAACTGGACGAGAAAATCGCCGCCTATCAGGAAGAGGCAAAGAAGCTGGGACTCGATCTCTCCGCAGATCTGATCGCAAAGGTTACCAAAGGGCTCGGACCCTCTATCTACAAAAAAGACAGCGAGTCGATCGCATGTTCGCAAAAGAGCGAACTTGAGACGGTCAAAAACAACTTCCTGAAAAAGAAGCTGGGACTCACCGACGACGACGCGACGCTTGATGCCGCGATCAAAGAGGTGTGTGAAAAGATGGGGAGTAAAAACCCTGCCAAAAAACGCGCTCTCTTTTACGCAATGCTTGCGAAAAAGTTCAACAAAGAGAGCGTCTACGCCTGATAGACCTCTTCTCCGTCGATAAAAACCGTTTCGGCTTTGTGTGTATGTAACAGAAGCTGAAGCGGTACCTCTTCGGGTGTCTCGACCCTATCCGGCAGACGCACGACGATCATATCGGCATCTTTAAAAACCGTCAACTCACCACCCGTTTTACCGAGACTCTTTGATCCCTCTCTTGTCGCGGCGATCAGCAGTTTTTTCGCCAGAGTGTTTAGCTCCATATCCGTATGCATCCAGAGCGCAGCGCGCATCTCATCCCAGAGGTTGAGTGAAATATTGGAACTCAGCCCGTCGGTACCCAGTGTCAGTTTCTCTACCGACTCGACCGCCAGCCTGCCGTTGCCGAGCAATCGGTTTGAGACGGGACAGTGGGTGACGTAGCCCATCTCCTCCATCCGTGCAAGCTGCTGCGGTGTCGCCTGTGTCGCATGGGTAAAGAGTGTCGGCACTCCTTCAAAAAGTGACAAAAATCCCTCAGGTGTATTGACCGGTTTGCTTCCGGGCGCGAAATCTTCAAAAAAGTCGGCAAAAGGTCCGCTGCCCTTTTCAAGCCACTCCCTCTCCGCCGGCGATTCGAGAAAATGGGTCGAGACCACCATCTCCTCGTTCTTTGCGATCTCCAGCCCCTTTTTGGCGAGAATCGGATGGGTCGAATAGGGGCTGTGGATTGAGATAGCGGGGGTAAAGCGTCTGTCTGCAAACCGTTTGCTCTCCTCCAGACGCGCAAGAAAGTTGGCGTAAAGGGCGTCGACCATCGCCGGATTGCTGCCGAGCAGTTCGTTGAAGTAGACCACTTTTGCGGGGGTATGCACGCACGGTTTCAGATCAAACCCGAAACTGCTGACCGCACCGATCGTCGTCGTCCCGCTTCGTATGACTTCATCGAGTTTTTTCTTCATGCAGATCTCTTTGCATTGAGACGCAAGTGTTTCACGATGCGCAATGACACTGCGCAACCACGTCACAAAGTCGCCGTAACGGAGTGTCGTTTTGTTTGCCGAAAACTCCAGATGCAGATGGACATTGACCAGACCCGGCATCAGTACACTGTTCGGCGGCGTATCGATAAATTCGGCATCGGGGTATGTATCGCGCAGAACATTCGCGCTACCGACGGCGCGAATATGCGTATCAAACGCCACCGCGCCGTCTGGCAGAATTTCAAACTTTTCGTCCATACGCAGTACATAATCTGCACGGATAATTGTCATAGAATTCCTTTAGGGCAAATTGGCTACAATATTATGACATTTATCGATTTAAAAGGAAAAGAATGAAAATCGTCGTTATCCAGGGACCAAACCTCAATATGCTCGGACTGCGCGAGCAGAATATCTACGGTCCGATGAAACTTGAAGATATCCATACACAAATGGAAACCTACGCCAAACAGAGCAATATCGAGATCGAATTTTTCCAGTCCAACCTCGAAGGGGAGATCGTCGATAAGATTCAGGAGTGTATGGGCGAAGCGAACGGTATCATCATCAACCCTGCGGCATACACCCACACCTCCATCGCGATCCGCGACGCGATCAAAGCGGTACAGTTGCCGACCATCGAAGTGCATATTTCCAATATCTACGCCAGAGAGGAGTTCCGCCACAAAAGTATGATCGCTCCCGTCTGTGCGGGTCAGATCAGCGGTTTCGGACCTTTCAGCTACCATCTGGCGATGGTGAGTATGGTGCAGATCCTCAGCGAGATCAAAGCGATGCAGGAAGCCCAGCAGGCGCAGCAAAAACAGCAGTAAGCCCGCTATGCGATGACGAACTTTATCCTCAAAAACGAAAACGCCGTCTACTACGAATGCGGCTTCTCATGTGACAACGAAATCTTTCTGCAATTCGGCAGCGATCGCTTCTTTATCACCGACGGTCGCTATACCGTCGAAGCGAAAGAGAAGCTGCGCGGTCTGAAAGTAGTCGAAGCGCGCGACGTCATCGCCAAAGCGGCTGAGATGCTTGCCGAACACAAAATCAAAAAACTCCACTACGACCCAAACGACTTTACGGTCGCGGAGTTTGAGAAACTGAAAGCCTCCAAATATACCTACTTCGAACCGGCACCCGACTTTTCAAAAAAGAAGCGCATCATCAAAAGCAACAAAGAGATCAAGCTGATCCGTGAAGCGGTACGGCGCGGCGAAGCGGCGTTTGACCGGTTTGCGCTCTGGCTGCGCCGCAACGCCCTTAATAAAAACGAAAAGCGACTGCAGTTTGAGTGCGCGGCGATCATGCAAAACTACGGCGAACTGGATCTCAGTTTCGACCCGATTGTCGCCGTCAACGAAAACGCCGCCAAACCCCACGCTTTCCCGACCGACAGAGAGGTCAAAATCGGTTCGCTGATTCTTGTCGACGCAGGTGTCAAATATGAGCGCTACTGCTCGGACCGCACCCGTGTGGCGGAGTATAATAGTGAAATCGGTTTTGACAAAAAAGCACAAAGCTTCCTCTCCTCCAAACGTCAGAAAGTCTACGACACCGTTTTAAAAGCGCAGGAGAAGGCGATCAGAGCGGCAAAACCGGGCGTCAAAGCGTGTGATATTGACAAAGCGGCGCGGGAAGTGATCGAAAAGGCGGGGTTCGGCAAATATTTCGTCCACTCAACCGGACACGGCGTGGGACTGGATATTCATGAACTGCCGGTCATCTCCGCCAAATCGGAGACGATCATCGAAGAGAATATGATCTTTACGATCGAACCGGGTATCTACCTGCCGGGAGAATTCGGCGTGCGGATCGAAGATATGGTTCGAATCGCCCCGACGCGCGCCGTCGTGCTCTGACTTCATGAAGCGTTATCCCGGCAAAGATCTTACTCTCTGGTTTACCCCTCAGTTTCCCTGGCAAAACCCCTCCCCGCTGCGCCGCAGACATACGGCGGTGCTTGGCATCGGGGGGAACATCGGCAGTACCCGTGCGCGTTTCGTGCGTCTGCTGCGCTATCTTCGCAAAGACCCCCTCATTACCGTTTTGGAGACTTCGCCGATTTTACAAAATCCCCCGTTCGGCTACCTTGACCAGCCCGACTTTTTCAATGCGGTCATTTTGATCGAAACCGACCTCTCCGCGTACCGGCTGCTGCGCCATATGCTGCGTATCGAGCATATCTTTAAAAGAAAAAGGGCATTTAAAAATAGTCCCCGAACTTTAGACATCGATATAATAGTTTTTGATAAAATAGCCGTTCATAAAAGGCATTTGACACTTCCACATCCCCGTTTCCGCAACCGTGAAAGTGTCCTGATTCCGTTATCTTATCTCAAACGAGGGTTATATGAAACTGTACACATTCACGGCGCCTACACCCGCAGAGGCGCTCAAAAAGGCGCAAAAGGCGTGCGGTGAGGAGGCGCTGGTCGTCAGCACCAAACAGATACGCAAAAAAACACTGACCCAGGACCCCCTCTACGAAGTGGTCGTCGCCGTCAAAGAGCATGCCGCTCCCGCAGCCTCCGCACCCGCCCAAACACAACGCGCACAACCCTCAAAAAGCGATACCGACAGAGCCAAACCGGTCGATTTTGACGAAGAGATTTTGCTCAACATCTCCAAAACCGCCGAAGAGTTGTCAAGACTTCAGTCCGATCTGAATCCGCAAAACAGCGCAGCAACCTCAGAAAATACCAAAACGCACGACGAGATCGATCCAGAAGATTTCAAACTCCTCAAGCGCGACATCGCCACACTGACCGACAAAATCCGCCTCCTGCAGACGATGCTCTGGGAAGAGAAGAAGTGGGCGAAAGATATCGATATACCGCCCGAATTTGCCGAAATCTATAAAATTGCCAAAGAGAGCGGCATGGATGAAGCGCATATCAAGGCGATCCTCGAAGAGACGCTCAACCATATGCCGATCCATATGCGCGAAAACAGCCTGACCGTCAAGCGCTATTTTCAGGTCCTGCTCAAAAAGCTCATTCCGGTACGGATCGAAAAAGAGATCCCCAAAGGAGAGCGCAGGGTAATGATGCTCGTAGGTCCCACGGGTGTCGGCAAAACGACGACCCTTGCCAAACTCGCGGCACGCTACGCACTGCTCAAATACCGCTACAAAGTGGGAATCATCACGCTCGATACTTACCGCATCGGCGCGGTGGAGCAACTCTTTCAGTACGCGCAGATGATGAAACTCCCCTTTGAAGATGTGATCGATACCGAAGATTTTCGCAAAGCGCTGGAGAATCTCTCTTACTGCGACGTGGTGCTGATCGATACGGTCGGCAGTTCGCAGCACGATCAGGAAAAACTCAAAAAGATCGCCGCCTTTTTGCAGCACGCCCACGTACCGATCGACGTCAATCTCGTCCTCTCCGCATCCGCGAAATATCAGGATCTGAAAGAGGCGTACGAAAAGTTCTCGTTTCTCAATATCGATACGCTGATGATTACCAAATTTGACGAAACGTCGGGATTCGGAAATATCTTTTCACTCATCTACGAAACCCGCAAACCGGTCAGCTACTTTTCGACCGGACAGGAGGTACCCGACGATATCCGTGAAGCCGACGCGGGCTTTTTGATCGAGTGTCTTTTTGAAGGATTCCCGCATAAGGTCAACGCTTCATGACACATACACAGGCATCCAGACTTCATCAAATCCTCAACGACCGAAACCAAACCTCCAACGGCACACCGCAGACGAAGATCATCGCCGTCACAAGCGGCAAAGGGGGTGTCGGCAAAAGCACCTTCACCGCAAATCTCGCCTACCAACTCAGCGAAAAGGGGTACAAAACCGCCGTCTTCGACGCCGACATCGGACTGGCAAATCTCGATATCATCTTCAACGTACGGGTCGACAAAACACTGTTGCATGTGCTCAAGGGAGAGTGCAGCCTCAAAGATATCGTCATCGAGGTGAAGGAAAACCTCTATCTGATTCCGGGAGAGAGCGGCGATGAGATATTTGCCTACAACAACGAAGAGATTCTGAGTCGCTTCACCAAAGAAGCCGCTTTTTTGGATACACTCGACTTTCTGCTGATCGATACCGGTGCGGGTATTGGGAAGAATGTCCAGATCTTTTTACATGAAGCGGATGAAATCATCGTTATGACTGTTCCCGACCCCTCGGCGATCACCGACGCCTACGCCCTGATCAAAATCACCAATACGTTTCATCCCGATATCAATATGGTGCTCAATATGACTCGCAACGAAAAAGAGGGAGCGCTGATCTTTGAAAAGATCGACAAGGTGGCGAAGAACAATATCGAAAATCCCCCTTCCCTGCACTATCTGGGCGCCGTTTCGCAGGATCCGCTCATCACCAAAAGTACCAAATTTCGCGTTTTATTCGCCGAAGAGTACGCCAACAATCTCTGCAGTTACGAACTTTCGCTCATTACCGCCAATCTGCTTGAAAAGATGGAACACAAGGTGCTTTTACCTCCTCAGAAATCAAGTTTCGCACTGTTTATCCGAAGGGTGCTCGAACACTTCTGATCCCTTCGGAAATGATCCGCAAAGGGAGTGAGTATGTACCGTGCACCAACCAACTATCTGTTACGCCTGCAACAAATTCTGGAACATTTCGACCCCTCCCGCCTCTCACAGGAAGAGGTGACCTTTTTACAACTCCACTATATGGAACTTCTCGATACTGAAGAGATCGCAACACTGCTCAAAACCGACATCCGCAGTATCGAAACGCTTGCCGCAAAGTTCTCGACCCGCAATTTACCAGCCGTCGGCTAGATCGACGATCATAAAACCGCGTTTACGCAACAGCCGCGCCTGAGCAATGAAATCGTCAAGACGATTCCGGCTCATATAGCGCTGATTCGTATAGCCTGTGTGCATCGCAAAGAGGAGTATCCATTTTCCCTGCGCATATTCGATATCGATCAAATCTTTTCCTTTGCCCCACTGCTCTTCGATCATCTCATACGCGTCACGCCACGATTCAGTGTAATCAAAATACTGGTTGCGCAGTTTCGTCCCCTTCGCAAAGACCAGTACCCAGCGGTTTTCGCCGTACGCCACCTCCGTCACTTTGTAATGGCGCGACCATCCCTCATCCAGCAGATACTCCAGGCGTTGCAGTTTTTTGCTCATCGTAAAATAGGCGTCTTTGTAGGGCAGATCGACGCTAAATACCCCCACCCAGCGTCCACCGCCGTACTCCAGATCGATCAGATAGTAACCTGCACGAAAGAGTTTGTGCATCTTTTCGCGAAACTCCGCCCAT